>NZ_JBFRPK010000057.1:0-50458 GCF_041471965.1 Vibrio sp. 10N.261.51.A3 | reverse complement strand
TTTTTCATGATCTTGCCCTGCATGCGTGTTAGCTCTTTATCTGCGCTATATTGTTCTGACTCCAAGAGGTTAAGAATAAAAATAGAAGACTCATACCAGTTATTGATAATATCCGTTAACTCATTATATGAGTTTTCTTCGATAGTATTCCTAATCGCTATTAGTACCTGCAATAATGCGGTACCAATAGTGAATGTGGCTCCATCAAAGTCGTATTTATCGACGTAAATGTTCTGTGACCCAGTTGAAGCGGCTTCAAATTGAGAAAAGCTAGGAAGCTCTGAAAGAGCATGATTTTCGAGGAATTCATCTATTTCATCAGCAGTCATATCAACAGCTTCTAAACGATAATCTGAGCCTTTTAGAGCCTCAAGAAGTATGGCGTTTTGAAACTGCCTAATCCAGCGGTCGTTAAAGAAGTCCATTAAAGGTTTAGGTAGGTAACTGCACAACAGAGTGTAGTTCATTTCTTTGTGCCCAAGAGCTTCAGCTACGGCAGTCATGGAGTGCGTTTCCAAATAGGTTAGAAGAGCCTTATTTCTTCTAACTGAACGAAGGGACGCCATATCTGCAATGACAGCTGCTTCCTCTTGAGTAATAAGTATTTCATTGGAAAATAATGATTTATCAGTCATCCAACCAATAAATGTTGGCGACGTGTCGTAGCTTGTTAACCTGCTTGACTGACTAGCCTTGTTTACATTCGCAGTGAGTAACATTTTCCGCCAAGAGGTATCTTTTTTATTCCTGAGGTTGTCGCGAGCTATAGCGGTGTGCTCGATGAGGTATTCAACCACTTCCTTTGAAAATTCGTTTAAAATGATTGGTTGTTGAGCTTTTGATAGACCTCTACGACGTTTAACACTATCAATTAAGAATTGGTTTCCAGATTGGATAAAACCAGTTTGATCGCCATTCTTGTTAAATAGCTCCCACTTTTCGAGCCAAGATGGAGTAATTTGAGGATGCTGTTGAATCAATAAGTTACACATAATCGCTAGGCTAGCGACAGTTGGAAGATTCAATTCATAATTAAGATCCCGTGAGTTGCCTGCAAACCCCAAAAAACTAACGTAACCTGATTTCTTCCCTGCGATTCCATATGTATGGAATGTGGCAACTGTATTTGCAACATGCTTATCTCCTACAGGCACATCTGATCCATAGGCTCGTGTCAGTGGCTTTATTACGCCGCTGCAACGGTACAAGTCATTGCGCTTGTCAATTTTTTTAAACTCTTTGAATTTTGTATAACAAATGTGGTGAATGTGTTTTAAATCTCTCTCAACCCTTGATTGAATAATGGTTAAGGCTTCTTCATCCTTTATTCTCAAAGGGATATCTGCAAACCATCGATCTTTTTCGATTTTTGATGCTTGACCTCCGATCGAAAAAGTGAATATAGAATCTTTTGGTGACTTCCATATCGGAGTCACAAATGGCTTAATTGGAGGATCAAATATACCTGTTTGGATGAAGCATTTCTGAAAGTGCTCTACTGACCTTTTCCATGTTAGAAAAAAATGTTTGGGGTCGTTATTTTTAGCCAAACATTCAGCAAAAAGAAGGTTCATGATTTTGAGGAAAAACTGATGTAGGTTTTCGTGATTCAATTGGTCATTAATGTCTTTTTGTTTAGAGCAAACTATGGACATCGCTCTGAATAGATTATTGAAGTTATTAACTACAGTACGAGCTGAAGACTGAAGCATTTTTGAGGTGTAATCGTTGAGAGCATTATGCAACAACGTAGCAAATTCTTTGCCGTGCCCTGTGTAGATTGGATCAAGAAACAGCTCATACTCTTGACCATTTTTGCTAACCGCGCGCCACCCATTGAGATAATCGCGCTTGGTGTTATCAATGCTCAGGGCGTTATACCTATCGATACACCTGTGTAAATCATCTGTAATATAGTTAGTGGAGAGTTTAATTTTCTGAAGTTGCAGGCCTCTTTCTTTGGCTAGGAGGCTAAAGGCTATTCTGAATGGGTTAATTAGGCTATACGAGCAATCTCGCTTTACTTCTGATTCCTTATGTAGAAAACCGATAAATTGTTCAAAATGAAGATTCAGAGCAGAGGCATCATTCAGGATATCAATACCACTATACCCCTTTGACTTAACTAGGTAACAGAAGGATGCATAAATATTTAATTTTTTCTGTATTACAGCACCTTCTACCTTGCCTTTAACTATAGAAGATTGCGGGAAAATATCGTTGGAAAGGTGGTGAGAATAACAGGGTGATAGAGACGAAGTGATTTGAGATAGCTCTTTTAATATCGGGATTCTCATATGCGTACTGAATTATATAGTGTGTATAATCTTTAGCCTAGTAGACAATTGACAGTTGTCAATTAAAAAATCTAAAGTATTTGGCAAAAAAATACAGTTTAATTATACAGTTACGAATTTATTGACAAGATTTGATATTGGGAGATTAAACTGGCGGTCGAAGTAAATCATCATGCCACCGAAGAAATTCGACAGTAAGTCCTTAGCCGCTAAACCGACGATCAAGCCACCAACACCACCAAAGGTGAGTAAGCCGGAAAGACTGAGCCCAAATGCCTGCATAATGGTTAGGCCGCCCATCACCATAAAGAACAAGCGAGCGACTTTCGCTATCGCTTGTACAGTGGTTTCGTCTCTGGTTTTTTGCTCTAAGACATAGGCTTCAGTGTTAGTGATCATTCGTAAGGTAAACCAAACGAATGTACAGATAATCAATATGTGTTTAAGCGTTTTTAACCAATTGATTTCATTGCCAAACTGGTCTTGAAGTATTAGCCCGATAGAGACTGTAGCAGGCCAACACCAAAGTAATGTGCTGACAGGGGTTTTTAGTGCTTCTAGCAGTAGATCGTCCCAGTGGAATGGGGTTTTCTGAACCAGAATTTCTAAGCGATTATGGATAATTCGCCAAGCTACCCAAGCGAGAAAACTCGCAATAGTGATGAATAGGACGCTGTTTGCCCAATCACTATGGCTCTGGTTGATGTAGGTTTGTACTTGGGTTATGAATTCATTCATTGTGTGTGCTGCCGCAGAAATTATGAATTGGAAATTAGCAGAAACTCGAGTTGTTCTCTACCTTTATAAATCAAGCGATTATGACAATAGTATAACCTTATTCTTGCAGAACTAACTTTTTTTGAGATAGAAACTAATGTAGGTTTGGCTATCCCGTGTAATTAAAATTTCTAAACAGGATTTCAAATGAGCGACAAACAATATGCAGTTATCGGTTTAGGGCGATTTGGTCTGTCTGTTTGCAAAGAGCTACAAAGTTCAGGGGCACAGGTACTGGCCGTCGATATTGATGAAGAGCGAGTGAAAGAAGCGGCGGCTTTTGTTTCACAAGCGATTGTTGCGAACTGTACAAGCGAGGAGACAGTTAAAGAGTTAAGACTCGACGATTACGACATGGTGATGGTGTCGATTGGCTCTGATGTTAATTCCAGTATTCTGACTACTCTGGTGGTAAAAGAGTCAGGCGCAAAAGCTGTTTGGGTAAAGGCGAACGATAAGTTTCACGGCAAGATTCTCTCTAAGATTGGTGCTGACCATATCATCATGCCCGAGCGCGATATGGGTATTCGTGTTGCTCGTAAGATGCTGGACAGACGCGTTCTCGAATTTATCGACCTTGGCAGTGGCTTAGCGATGACGGAGATTGTTATTGGTTCTAAACTGTTGGGTAAGAAACTTGGCGATCTTAAGCTGTGTAAAGAAAATGGTGTTGAGGTACTTGGCTTCAAGCGAGGGCCGAACCTCACTAAAGCACCAGAATTGGATGTGAGTTTAGAAATTGGGGATGTGGTGATCATCGCTGGGCCGAAAGAGACCTTATCTAGAAAGCTACGCAATTGGTAATTGGCAATAAGGTAACAGTATGAATTCGTTAAAACGAAAAGGTACTTTCTACACGCTTAAGAGTGATAAAAAGCCACGTAAAGGCTCTGAACCTAAGATTATCCTTACGAGCTTCTTAGGCGTACTTATCCCCTCTGCAATATTGTTGACGATGCCTGTATTTTCTGTGACAGGCCTAAGTTTTACGGATGCACTGTTTACAGCAACCTCGGCGATCAGTGTGACAGGATTAGGTGTTGTCGATACCGGTGAGCATTTCACCTTGGCGGGTAAAATCTTACTGATGTTCTTGATGCAAGTCGGCGGGTTAGGGCAGATGACTCTATCTGCGGTACTGCTTTACATGTTCGGTGTTAGGTTAAGCCTTAAACAACAAGCACTCGCGAAAGAAGCGCTTGGCCAAGATCGTAAGATTAACCTTCGTAAATTGGTTAAGAAGATCATCATCTTTGCATTAGTGGCTGAATTTATCGGTTTTGTATTGCTCTGCTTCCGCTGGGTACCTGAGATGGGATGGTCAACGGGCAGTTTTTATGCTCTATTTCATGCGATATCTGCATTCAATAACGCAGGTTTTGCACTGTTTTCAGACAGTATGATGAGTTTTGTTGATGATCCGCTGGTGATCTTCACCTTAGCTGGCTTGTTTATTTTCGGTGGGCTAGGCTTCACGGTAGTGGGTGACCTATCCAGTAATTGGCGTAAAGGTTTTCGACATCTTCATTTACACACTAAGATTATGCTAACCGCAACCCCGACTTTATTGTTGGTGGGTACGGTATTGTTCTGGCTGCTGGAAAGAAATAACTCAGCAACCATGGAAGGGCTATCGACTCAAGGACAGTGGCTAGCCGCATTTTTCCAGTCGGCAAGTGCTCGTACTGCTGGCTTTAATAGTGTGGATTTGTCTCAATACACTCAGCCGGCATTGCTGGTAATGATTGTACTGATGTTGATTGGTGCCGGTTCTACCTCAACGGGTGGTGGTATTAAGGTTTCGACCTTTGCCGTCGCGTTTGTTGCGACGTGGACGTTTTTACGCCAGAAGAAACATGTAGTGATGTTTAAGCGAACCGTAACTTGGCAAGCGGTAACAAAGTCATTGGCCATTATTGTGGTAAGTGGGGCGTTATTAACCACCGCGATGTTTTTGTTAATGCTTACTGAAAAGGCAGCGTTTGATCGAGTCATGTTTGAGGTGATTTCAGCCTTTGCAACGGTTGGCTTAACCGCTGGCTTAACCGCGAACCTGACTGAGCCAGGTAAATACATCATGATTGTTGTTATGGTGATTGGACGTATCGGTCCTTTGACCTTGGCTTATATGCTAGCTCGCCCAGAACCTTCCTTGTTGAAATATCCAGAAGACACGGTGTTGACTGGTTAATTAGGTTCACGGGCTGATAAATAAAGCTCTGTAAATAAAAACAAAGCCAGCGATATGCTGGCTTTGTTGTTATAGGCTGTTCGTTAAATGCTGAATGCTTAGCCCTCAAACATCTCAACGTATTCCTCATAGCCTTCTTCTGCTAATTTATCCGCTGGGATAAAGCGCATTGCGGCTGAGTTCATGCAGTAACGTAAGCCTGTTGGTTTTGGACCATCTTTAAATACATGTCCCAAGTGAGAATCACCAAACTTACTGCGAACCTCTGTTCTTGGGTAAAGCAGTTTGTAGTCAGTAGTTGTGACGACATAAGCCTCGCTGATTGGCTGTGTAAAGCTCGGCCAACCTGTACCTGACTTGTATTTGTCTTTTGATGAGAACAAAGGCTCACCGGTAACGATATCAACGTAAATACCTTCTTGCTTGTTATCCCAGTATTTGTTGTCAAATGGGCGCTCAGTAGCGTCTTCTTGCGTTACATCGTATTGAAGTGCTGTAAGCTTCGCTTTGATCTCTGCATCAGACGGTTTTACGTATGTTTTAGCATTCGCTGTCGCATTCTTACTGTCGATGATCTGACGTAGTGTTTTAGGGTTGTCCTTTCTATCATCACCGAAGATTTTATCTAAATACTGATCACGACCTGAAGCGTAACGATAGTAGTTATAACGAACCTTACTCTTCTTGTAATAATCTTGGTGGTAATCTTCTGCTGGCCAGAACTTCTCAAATTTTATCAGTTCTGTTTTTAGTGGTGCACCAAAGATATTAGCTTTGTCGATCTCCATCATGAAGTTCTGAGCAACATCTTTTTGTGCTTGGTTATGATAGAAAATAGCCGGTCGATAATGACGGCCTCGGTCTACAAAAGAGCCTTTGTCATCGGTTGGATCGATGTGTCTGAAGAATTGGTCAAGAACCTGTTCATAGCTAACAACATCAGGGTTGTAAGTCACGTTTATCACTTCGATGTGACCCGACTTGCCTGAGGATACTTGTTTGTAGGTTGGGTTTTCTAGTTCACCGCCAGAATACCCAGAGATAACGTCGGTGACGCCTGTCAGCTTTTCTAGGTCGGATTCTGTACACCAAAAACAACCACCAGCCAGTGTCGCGATTTCACTATTACCTGAATTAGCTGTTTTATCCATTGTATTGGCAGTGCCAGTCTGGCTTACAAACAGCGAAATCAGTGGTAGCGCAACCACGAGTGATACCAATATTTTAGATAATTTATTCATAGATACCTCATCTTGACGTTCTTCTCATTCGATTTTGAATGTACGAATAGAGACAGGTTTTAGATGGAAAAAATTGCATCATTCACAAAAAAATATGTCGCCGAGAAAATCTTGCTCATAAATGCCGCCAGTAGTAGGGTGTCAGTATTGATATCCAATAATAGACAGCGATGGCGGTTATCGTACATCTAAGGAACAACATGCAAGCAGAAGTTAAATGGGTCGAAGGCTTTAAATTCCTAGGTCAATCTCAATCTGGCCACTCTGTAGTAATGGATGGCAGTGGTGGTGCAACCGCGCCAAGCCCAATGGAAATGGTCCTTATGGCCGCTGGTGGTTGTAGCTCTGTTGATGTAGTGGACGGTTTGAAATCTGCGGGTCAAAGCATCACTGGTTGCAATGCAAAGCTTGAAACCAAACGTCGTGAAACAGCGCCGAAAATCTTTACTGTGATTAATATTCACTTTGAAGTGTCTGGTGACAACCTTGATCCTGAGCAGGTCGCTAAGGTGTGTGCGGATTCATTAGAAAAGTACTGTTCTGTATGTCTAATGTTGGGTGCTGGCGTAGAGATGACTCATAGCTGGGAAATCGTTTAGTTTTCGGTTTGTACAGCCTAGCTTGGGGCCGGTACTTTTCGGCTTACGGCTTATTAGTAAAGACAGATACAGAAAAGGGCGGAGCACTTTGAGTGCTCCGCCCTTATTATTTCGGCTAAGGTAGAGTGCTGTTATTCAGCAGTTTCTACGATAACTTCTTCAACTTGTACTTCTTCTTGGTATTCGAAACCAGGGATCGTTGCGTCAACACGACGGTTTTGAGCACGACCTTCAGCTGTAGCGTTTGATGCAATTGGATTCTCTTCGCCTTCACCTGACGCTGTAATTCGGTCTGCTTCAATGCCTTGCTCTTCGATGTATGCCGCTACAGCTGCTGCACGCTTCTTAGAGATCATCATGTTGTATTCAGCTGCGCCTGTTGAGTCTGTGTGACCAACAACATCAACTGTTGATTGAGGGTGAGCTTTAAGTACTTCAACTAATGGCATTAATGCAATTTTGCCATCTGTAGACAGTTCAGTACTGTTAGTCGCGAACATTTCTTGAGAGTAGCTCTCTGTTTGCGCTTTAGTTACAACGACAGTCGTTTTCTCTTCAACAACAACTGCAGGCTCTGTGATTGGCTCAGATGGCGCTTGAGTCACTGCTACTGCAGAAGCTGTTGCAGCCGCCGCTGATGCTGTTGTGTTGCCAGTACCGAAGTTGTAGCTAACACCAACTGATAGTAGGTTCGAGTTCAGGTCTTGAACGTAGTTGTCGTCGAAGTCATCAAAATATTGGTATTCAACACGCAATGCCCAATCAGAAGAAAGCTGCTTCTCTAGACCGATGCCAGCAGAAAGAACAACGTCATCTTCGCCACCGTGTGAAATGTATGCCGGGCCCGCTTTGAAGAATACATCAAACTCTTGTTGTACTGCTAGACGGTACATTGGAGTTAGCGAGATTGCGATTAGTGGGTCGCTGAACGCAGCTGTTGTACCGTTTTTTGAAAAGCTTGTCTTGTAGTCGCCAAGGAAGTCTGAGCTTAGCTCAATACCAAATTTGTCATTAAAATTGTAACCAGAGTAGATGCCTGCACCAATTGCATCATCATCACATTTAGCACCGGCTACACATGCGCTGTCTAGCCAGCCCATACCCACTTTTGCACCTACATAAGTGGTTGCAGCAATAGAAGGCGCTGCTGCTAGGCCTGAAGCGGCAACAACAGCACACATGATTTTTGACAGTCTTTTCATAATCTTATCCTTGGATTAGCTATTATTGTTATCTGAACTTACCAGTAAAACGATCACTTATTGGGTTACGACACTGCTTATAATAAGTAAATCAAGGTGTTGGTTCAGGTGAACCTGTTTCTTTCTCAGTACTTATATTGTTAATCTGATTGCGTATTGGAGTCAATGAAATTGTTAAATATTATATATTTAAGATGCCTTTATTGTTGATTTTATCATTTGTTGGAATGTTTATGTTTATGTTTAAGCTATAGCCTAGCCTCGTCTATTTACCAGTGGCGCTACGGGTAATAAGTAAAAAACTTGCGCTTTATCATGCTTATAAAACAAAAATCCCCACCCAATATGTATAACTCGAATGAGTACATGATTGGATAGGGATTTGAATTGAAGCTATAGCGGTATTTTCACGTTTTACATCACGTAATAGCTCGACTTTGTTTATGGACGCTCACCCGCCAATAAACGCTTCTCGATATCTGCAATTACGCTAGGTAAGTCTGCAATGGTATCGATCAGGTAATGAGGGTTTGATTTGTTCAGCTTCACGCTTGCTTTTTCACGCGCCGTTGCCAGAGTTGCTTCGTCTGCGTCTAAGTATTCTTGATACGTTAAGCCTGCTTCGTTACCTGATAGAACAAGGCCTACCGTCCACATGCCTGCGTTGTGACCTTCATCAATGCCGGGTGCTGCGTCATCCACTTTCACACACGCTGCAACGCTCGTCACGCCTAGGTCAATGACGTTTTTAAGTGCCATGAATGGAGCTGGGCGACCGCCTTGAGGTAAGTCATCGGTCGCTACCACGTTATCTGGTCGGTAACCGTAATCTGCAGCAGCAGGAATTAAAACATCCATCACTTCACGTGGGTAACCTGAACAAGACCCGATCTTCACGTTCTTCTCTTTTAGGTTATTGACCACTTCTATCGCATTCAAAATAGGTGCTGCGTGATCGGCTACTTTCGCTTTTTGAAGAGGCATGAATGCCGCGTAGATCGCGTCAACGTCTTCACTTGTCATTGAGCGTCCGAACTGAGCTTTCCAACGAGCGTCAACAGCAGGAATTCGACCCACTGCTTGGATGTGGTCCCATTTGCCGATCCCCATAGGTTCACGCGCTTCTGCTAAATCGATATCAAAGTCGAAACCTTGTCTGAATGCTTCAACGAAAATACTGGTTGGAGCAAATGACCCAAAATCAACGATAGTGCCGGCCCAGTCAAAGATAACCGCTTGGATAGGTGATGTTGTATTCATAGTCGTGTCCTATTTCTGTTCTCTCCCAACTCAGGTTGTTCTGGGAGATGAATGATTGTTTTAGGTTATTGGTTACTTGAAATTATTGCTTCAAGGCATGCTTTTAAAGGTGGTTTAAAGGTATTCAAAGTCTTTGCAGATTTTTGCTATCGCTTTTTCGAATACAGACAGAGCGACTTGTAGCTCGCTGCGACTGATGATCAATGGCGGGCTTAATTGAATCACGTTACCTTGTGACACCTTAAAGCTCAGGCCATCGTTCAGACATTGGTAAAGTACTGCTTCTGCTTCATCGAACGCTCGGTTTTTGGTGATATGGTCAGTGACCAATTCCACTCCCCAGAGCAGGCCGATGCCGCGAATGTCACCAATGACTGGGTATTTCTCTTTCATTTGAAGCAGTTGTTCACGCACGAATGCGCTGTCTGCTTGCACTTTTTCAAGTAGATTTTCTTGCTCAATCACTTCCATCGTAGCCAGTGCCGCCGCGCAACCGATAGGGCTTTTCTCATGGGTGTAATGACCAAGTGAGACTTGTGCTGCTGTGTTGTATTTGTCTTTAGTGACCATGGCTGCAATTGGAACCAAGCCGCCGCCAAAACCTTTACCGATACAAAGAATGTCAGGTTCGATATCAAAAGCTTGGTGAGTGAACCATTCGCCACTACGACCCATACCGTTTGGAATATCGTCGATGATCAACATGACGTTATGCTTATCACAAATCTCACGGATTCGCTTCCAGTAAGCCTTACTTGGCACTTGAACGTCTGTGTTACGAACCGCTTCTGCAATGAAGGCTCCAATGCCGCCTTCTTTTTCAATCACGTACTCTAGGTAATCCGCATAACGCACATCACATGTGGTCTCGTTCGCATCGCCGGAGTTTTGCCCGCGAAGCGATAAAGAGTCATTAAGCGGGAAAGCACCACGATAAGAGACCGCTGGTGGAATGCGCTCTACGCCAGCCATTAATGGCCCCATGCCTTCGCGGAAACACGCTTCGCCACCTACTGAAATTGCATCGAGTGACGCGCCATGGAATGAGTCCCACAAAGACACTACTTTGAAATTGTTGGTGACATGTCGAGCAAGTTTTAGCGCCATGCCGATCACTGATGTGCCACCGGGAGCAAACAACACGCGATTCAAATCACCACCGCAGATCTGTGTGAGTTTCTCAGCACACTGAACGGCCGTCTCATTGGTAAAGCGACGCGGTGAAAACGGCAATGACGCCATTTGCTGAGTCACTTTATTGATGATGTGTGGGTGACCATAACCTAGCTGGTGAACATTATTGCCGTGAAAGTCCATGTACTTCTTGCCCGTCGCATCTTGAATGTAGATGCCTTCGGCTGCTTCAAGTGTGTCTAGGCAAGGCGTTGACATGGCTTGATGAAGAAACACGTCAGCATCACGCTTTAACATTACTTGAGTCGCATCATCGTTTAGCGACTCGTTCCATTTTTCGCGTGCTGGCGTGGTGTTCACATCGCCTTCGCTTCGAAAGTGTGTCGCCTTTAGAACTGGCTCTGGATTGGTCGTCGTCATTATTTGATGTCCCAGTACATAGCGTTTTTCACTGCGCTAATGAGAGCTTCAATGTCTGACGGATACACTTCACCAATGTTACCGATTCGGAAGCAGTCTGCGTTTGAAACCTTGCCCGGGTAAATCACAAACCCTTGCTCTTTCAAACGGTCATAGAATTCCTTGAATTGGTAATCGCTATGAGTTGGAGAATAGAAAGAGGTGATGATAGGTGAATGAAGGTCATCATTAAGCAGTGGTTCAAAACCAAGAGAGCGCATACCTGCAACCAATGTGGTTTGGTTGGTTTGGTAGCGACTATGACGAGCTTCGATGCCGCCTTCTTGTTCCAATTCAAGTAGAGCTTGGTAGAAAGCGCGCACTGTATGAGTCGGAGACGTGAAGCGCCATTTACCATGGTTGCTTTCCATGCAGTGCCACTGGTCAAACAGGTCAAGGCTTAATGAGCGAGCTTGGCCTTTGCATTTTTCCAGTTCCGATTGCTTCGCAATAACAAAGCCGAATCCAGGTACACCTTGAATACACTTGTTTGCCGAGCTGATCATGTAATCAATACCTAAGTCAGCAATATCCATAGGGATGCCACCAAAGCTCGACATCGCATCAAGAATGACGGTTTTGTTGTGCTGTTTTGCCAATTTGGCAATCTCTTCGATTGGATTCAACATACCTGTAGTGGTCTCACAGTGCACAATCGCAACGTGAGTAATATCTGAATCCATAGCCAATGCCGTTTCCATTTTGTTCAAGTCAGGCTGTGATGTTTCACCTGGGGAAACGACATGGCATGGAATGTTTAAATATTCTGCGATTTGAGCAATACGAGCACCATACGCACCGTTATCGACCACAAGAAGCTTATCGCTGTTAGAGATAACGCTACCGATTGTTGCTTCAACTGAAGCAGTGCCGCTGCCTTGCATTAATACACTTGTATATCCCGCCTGCTTAGTCGCCAAAGTAACAAGCTTGCTACGAATCACCTCAACAACGTCTTTGTTGTATTCATCATCCCAAGTACACCAGTCTTTTAGCATCGCTTGGCGAACGGTTTCAGAAGTAGATAAAGGGCCCGGTGTCAGCAGTAAGTATTCGTTTCTCATGTTCAACTCTCGTGATTTTAATTTTGGACTATACCAATATTTAGAGTTACTTTAACAACCAATTTAAACGGTCGTAAATAGCCCAAACATCATTTTCACAAAAGCTTCATATTAAAAATGGTCACTTGTCTTGAGAAAGTTTTCGATCTTTAAATTGCCATTTTTTGTTCATTTAATCGTCATAAAAGCCAGTTAGCTTAATACTTGAAATCTGGTACATACCAATGCAAAGGTGTGTGTTAACAACCTAAATGAATTTATGGATATAGAAGCCTCTAGATGGAGCTTCTAGCCTTAACAACTTTAACCTTGGCAATTCCTAACCTTGGCATCGGGCCTGACTGGAGAAAATGATGAAAAACCGTTTTATGAAAGGATCACTTGCAGCTTTAGTTACTCTATTGGCTGGTAATGCTTATGCAGCACAGGAAGTGACGGTTTACACCGCTTTTGAAACTGACATTTTAGCGAAGTACAAAAACGCATTTGAAAGTGAAAACCCAGACATCAACATCAAGTGGGTACGTGATTCAACTGGGATCATGACGGCAAAATTATTGGCCGAAAAAAACAACCCGCGTGCAGAGGTAGTTTGGGGACTTGCTGGTTCTTCAATGGCACTGCTTAAAGAAGAGGGCATCCTGAAACCTTATATGCCTCAAGGTGTAGAAGCATTACGCGCTAACCTTAACGACCCACAGTCTACTCAAGCTTGGTACGGTAATGATGCATTCTTCAATGCAGTTTGTTTCAACGAAGTGGTGGCTAAGCAACTTAACTTACCTGCACCTAAATCTTGGGATGACCTAACGAAGCCTATCTATAAAGGCCACATTGCTATGCCAAACCCAGCATCTTCTGGTACGGGCTACATGCAGGTTTCGGCTTGGTTACAAAACATGGGTGAAGACCAAGGTTGGAACTACATGCAGAAGCTAGACCAAAATATTGCTCACTACACGCACTCAGGTTCTAAGCCATGTGTTCAAGCGGGCATGGGTGAAGTCGCTATCGGTATTTCTATGGCGAGCCGTGGCGCTAAGCTGAAAACTCAAGGCGCTCCACTTTCAGTGATTACACCTGAAGGCATCGGCTGGGAATCTGAAGCGGTAGGCCTTGTGAAGCCGTCTGATGCTGCGCAACGCGTGGTTGATTGGTCTATCTCAAAAGCAGCAAATGAGCTTTACATCGAAATGTACCCAGTTGTTGGTCACAAAGATGTGACAGGCAAAGCAGAGAACTTCCCTAATGTAGAAAAGAACATGGCAAAAATGGACTTCGCTCGCATGGGCAGCGAACGTGCCGACGTTCTTAAAACATGGTCTGACAAGTTTGACGCTAAATCAGAGCCAAAATCTTAATCTGACGACCTAGTCAGTTACTTAACTATTTAGTTCATTAGAAGTTAGAAATCAGTAAAGGAAGGCTTCGGTCTTCCTTTTTTAGTTTTACGCCTTCAGGTTTTAAGTAAGGTACAACAAATGACAAAGCACTACTCATATTGGTTCAAGCAAGCGTTGGAACAAGAGTTCGGCAACATCAATGCGGGGCTAGATTCGGCTAAGCCGCTCCAAAAAGATGTCAACTGTGATATCGCCATTGTTGGCGGTGGCTATACGGGTTTATGGACGGCGATTTTAATCAAACAACAGCAACCCGAAAAGCATGTTGTCGTGATTGAAAAAGGCCTATGTGGTAGCGGTGCTTCTGGTGCGAACGGCGGTTGCATGCTGACGTGGTCAACCAAGTATCCGACGCTGAAAAAGCTCTATGGAAAAGAACAAGCGAAATGGTTGGTTAAGGAGTCGGAAAAGGTTATATACGAGATCGAAGCCTTCTGTAACGAACACAAGATTGACGCGCATCTATATCGAAGCGGTACTTACTACACGGCGACCAATGAAGCGCAAAAGGGTGGAATGGAGCCTGTTGTTAATGATCTGGTTAAGCAGGGTATCAATAGCTGGAAGAAGTGCGACAATTCTTTGGCTGATAAAGCGGGATCTGATCGCCACATTGAGGGTTACTACTCAGAAGCTGCGGGTAGTGTGCAGCCAGCGTTATTGGCTAGAGGTTTGCGCCGAGTCGCGCTTGAACTGGGTGTCGAAATTCACGAAAACACAGAGATGACATCACTCGACTATGGCTCTCCCGCTCGAATTCAAACCAAAGGCGGGTCAGTATTTGCGGATAAAGTGATTTTGGCACTCAATGCGTGGATGCTCGATCACTTTAAAGAGTTCAAACGCAGCATTGTGGTTGTCTCTTCAGATATGGTGGTGACCAAGCCCATTCCTGAAAAGCTCAAGCAGTTTGGCCCAGAGAAAGGGGCGGCGGTGGTGGATTCGCGTATCTTTGTCCACTACTACCGAGATACCCAGGACGGACGACTCATGTTGGGCAAAGGCGGCAATAAATTCTCGTTTGCCAATCAAGTTGAAAGCATGTTTAACCAAACGACTAACTACCTGCCGATTCTCAATCAATCGTTCCAAAAACTGTTCCCTAAATTGGAACAAAGTGAATTCGATTACAACTGGTCTGGCGGCTCAGATCGTTCGGTTACCGGATTGCCATTTTTCGGTAACCTAAAAGGCCAAAGCAACATCTATTATGGGCTTGGTTACTCTGGAAATGGCGTTGCTCAAACCCGTATGGGCGGGAAGATTTTGTCAGCAATGGTACTCGATATCGACAATACTTGGACACGAAGCGGTTTAACTAAAGGCCCATTAGGGCACTTCCCGCCAGAGCCATTTCGTTGGATAGGTGCGATGATGGTGCGTGATGCGGTACGAAGAAAAGAGAACGCGGAAGATTCGGGTGACACGCCATTGTGGCTAGATAAACAGTTATCCAAACTCGCAGGTGCAGCGGGCAAAGCCGACAAGGTTGAATCATAGATTAATCTAGCGTTTAAATTAGAAGTTTACATTTAGGATCTCAGTGATTTATGAGCAAGTCACTGAGGGCTTACAACGTTGGAACGAACGGTTAATGCTGAACAAATAGCAATCTTTAATGCTTATTATATCTGCAATATAACTGTCATTTAGCTACTATAAATTTGTCACTCAACTGCAATATTCTCAGTTTAAATTTGGTATATACCATATGGAGAGTGCTGTAGTATGAGCAACCAAACTTATTTGAATATTGAAAACGTTGTAAAGCAATTTGGCCAATTTACAGCGTTAAAAGACATCTCCCTATCGATAGATAAAGGCGAGTTCGTCTGCTTCCTTGGCCCATCTGGCTGTGGAAAAACCACCTTATTACGTGCGATTGCAGGCCTAGACTTACCAACGTCAGGTTCTATTGAGCAGAACGGTAATGATACGACCTTCTTGCCACCAGAAAAGCGCGACTTTGGCATCGTGTTCCAATCTTACGCTTTGTTTCCAAATCTCACTGTGGAAGAAAACATTGCGATTGGTCTGAAAAACCAAGGCATGTCGACCAAAGAAGCCCTTGAGACGGTTGAGTCTTGGTTAGAGACCATTGGCTTACCAACGTCTGGTCAGAAATTTCCAAATCAGCTATCTGGTGGACAGCAGCAGCGTGTTGCTCTGGCTCGCGCATTAGCCTTGTCTCCAGGCTTGTTGCTACTCGATGAACCGCTTTCTGCGTTGGATGCGAAGGTAAGAACACACCTACGTGATGAGATCTGCCAACTGCAACGCAAATTGGGTATCACCACTATTATGGTGACGCACGACCAAGATGAAGCGTTAACGATGGCAGACCGTATTGTCGTGATGAATCATGGTGTTATCGAGCAGGTCGGTGCTCCTCAAGAGATCTACCAAAAACCTGTCAGTCGTTTTGTGGCTGAGTTTGTTGGTAGCATGAACTTTATTCAAGCTTCTGTTGCGGCTCAAGGCAAGATGCGTATTGCTGAGTCGATGTTACCGTTGCCAGGTTTAGATAACCTCACTCCAAAACTTGGTGATGTTTTCGATATTGCCGTTCGTCCAGAGCAAATCCAGTTTGTGGGTCGTTTTAGTGAGTCATTACCCGTGAGAATCGTATCAAGCGAATTCTTAGGGGCGTTTTATCGTGTTGAGTGTCAATTGCAACATGACTCAACGGCGAAAGAGATCATCGTTGATGTATCAGTCAAAGAGTTCAACCGATTGAAGCTGCGTCGCAGTGATATTCGTTACGTGGCGTTTGATCAAGGTGGCCTTAGAGCTTACCCATCGAAAAGCCTGCAAGTGATGGAAGACGAGGCGGCGTAAATAATCATGGAATCGACTCAAATGATGCAATCTAAGCTGCTAATTCAACGACGAGTACAACCTTTTCTTGCTCGATTAAGTAAAGACAACGTAATCCTATTTGGGCTGTTGGCCTTTTTGTCTGTGTTCATGACGCTGTTTATCCTGATGCCACTGTGGGCAATGTTGAAAAAAAGCGTTCAGAATGCAGACGGAGAATTTGTAGGATTACAGAATTTCGCAACGTATTTTGCTTCTCAAAGCCTGTGGCAGTCGGTAGGCAATACGTTCACGCTTGGGTTGTTAGTGACCGTTGTCGTGGGAGTATTAGCGTTTGGCTATGCCTATGCTTTGACTCGTTCATGCATGCCTTTCAAGGGGCTTTTTCAAGTGCTGGGTTCTGCGCCGATTCTTGCTCCGTCGTTGCTTCCTGCCATCAGTTTGATCTTCTTATTTGGCAACCAAGGTATCGCAAAAGAAGTCTTGGGTGGCAATTCGGTGTACGGCTTGATTGGTATCTCACTGGGCTTGATATTCTGGACGTTTCCACATGCCTTAATGATTTTAACTACTTCATTGAGAACCTCTGACGCTCGTCTTTATGAGGCGGCACGTGCACTCAATACTTCATCGCTAAAAACCTTCTTCATGGTGACGTTACCTGCGGCAAAATACGGTTTGATAAGTACCTTGATCGTTGTGTTTACGCTGGTGGTTTGTGACTTTGGTGTGCCAAAGGTGATAGGTGGTAGCTACAACGTGTTATCGACTGACATCTTTAAGCAGGTGGTTGGTCAACAGAACTTCTCTATGGGTGCAGTAACCAGTATCTTGCTGCTATTACCTGCGTTGCTTGCGTTTACCGTTGACCGCTGGGTTCAAAAGAAACAAAAGAGCTTGTTTGATACTCGTTCTGTCGCGTACCAACCTGAACCTAGTTCACTACGTGATGGCTTATGTTTCCTTTATTGCACCATCATCTCTGCTGCTGTGGTTATTGTGTTGGGCATGGCGATATACGGTTCGATGGTCACCTTCTGGCCTTGGAACAAAGCGCTGACGCTAAACAACTACAACTTCGCAGAAATGAGTACTTATGGTTGGGCGCCATTCTTCAACTCCTTAACGCTTGGTGCTTGGACTGCGGTTATTGGTACTGTTCTGATTTTCTTAGGTGCATACTGCATTGAGAAAGGTCGCGCCTTCGGTCCTGTTCGTCAAGCGATGCAAATGCTCAGCGTTGTTCCGATGGCCGTTCCGGGTATGGTGCTGGGTTTGGGTTATATCTTCTACTTCAATGATTTGAGTAACCCACTTAACTTCTTGTATGGCACGATGGCGTTCTTGGTGATTAATACCGTGGTTCACTACTACACGGTAGGGCACATGACGGCGTTAACGGCATTGAAACAACTGCCTTCCGAAATTGAAGCAACAGCGGCTTCGGTAAACTTACCGCAATACAAGCTGTTCTTTAAGGTGACGGTACCTGTTTGTCTGCCGGCGATTTTAGATATTGCGACATACCTGTTTATTAATGCACTTACCACGACATCTGCGGTAGTATTCTTGTATTCTACCAATACGATTCCAGCGTCAGTATCTGTACTGAATATGGACGATGCAGGTCAAACCGGTGCAGCAGCAGCGATGGCGGTGATGATCATGATATCTGCAGCGAGTGCGAAGTTGATTCATATGCTAATCAACAAGTTATTCGATAAGCGCACCCAAGCTTGGCGTAAACGCTAGCGAACCACTTATATTGCAGTTGGCCAAGGAGTGGCTGACGACAAGAACAAGAATGAAAGGAAATGAAGTGCAGTACGTAAAAATCAAAGATGTCATCGTAGAGCAGATAGAGTCGGGGATGTTAACACCACGACAGAAGCTGCCTGCGGAACGTAAGCTGGCTGAATCGTTTGATACGACTCGAGTTACCTTACGCGAAGCCTTGTCTTCACTTGAAGCGGAAGGGCGCATTTATCGAGAAGACCGACGTGGTTGGTTTATCTCTCCCGAGCCGCTTCGTTACGATCCAACACAAACGCTGAACTTCACCAATATGGCTCTATCGCAGAATCGACAGCCGAAAACTGAGTTGGTGGCGGCGAAAGGAATGTTAGCAACCAAGGAGGCGACTCGGCTTCTTGAGTTACAACCTTTCTCGGACGTTTATCGAGTAGACAGAGTTCGTTATCTTGAAGATAGGCCGGTTGTGTATGTGACCAACTACATTCGACCTGAGTTGTTCCCTAACTTGCTTGACTACGACTTGTCTAAATCGTTGACGGACATCTACCGCGAACACTTTGGTGTGGTGTATCAGAAGATCCGTTACCGAGTGAGCACAACGTCTTTACTTGGCGAGACAGCGCAAGCCCTACGTGCGACTTCTGGCTCACCTGCAATGGTTGTTGAGCGTGTTAACTACAATCAAAACGGCGATCTGATTGACTGTGATATTGAGTATTGGCGTCATGACGCGATCAGTATTGAGTCAATCGCGCAGCTAGAGCGCTAGTCATACGTTAGAACGTTAGCATATCTGCAATTATGCAGGATTGCCCAATTGAAAAGTTCAAAGGTCTCTTATTCGGAGGCCTTTTTATCACCTGTTGTCAGCCGTTGTGCTAATTCATCTATAATTTAGGAATGAAATGGAATTCTCTGCCATCGTCATCGTGACTATTTCGGCTTTGCTTCACGCGGGTTGGAACGTTCTAGGTAAATCGAATCAAGGATCGGGCTCGTCTTTCTTCTTAGCCTCTGGCTTTGCCGCTGCTGCGATATTGACTCCCTATTTGATTTGGTTCATTTACAGTGTCGGCTTTGTGGATATCACGCTTTTATTTTGGAAGCTACTTCTTTTAAGTGGTATTTGCCAAATCATCTATTTAATCGGCTTAGGTGTAGCCTACAAGCAGGCCGATATTGGGGTGATTTACCCGATGGCACGAGCGCTGCCCGTGTTGATGGTGGGTTTAGGCACGGTGTTGATAGGCTATGAGCTGTCACCTAATCAATGGTTTGGCTTCACCTTGATTACCTTGGGTTGTTTGTTTGTACCACTTAAGAAGTTTTCAGATCTTAGGTTAAAAGCGTATCTCAACCTTGGCGTACTGTGGGCGTTAATCGCGGCCATTGGTACCACGGGCTATTCCATCATTGATAAAGAAGCGCTTCTGTTACTCGATCCTTTGAGCACACCAGTTATAACTAACAAGCACACCGCGATTTTCTACCTAGGTATCCAGTTCTGGGCAATTGTGATTCCGTTGAGTGTTTGGTTATTCGTAACCAACCAAAGAATCGAGTTTACTAATGCTTGGATACTGCGAAAGAAAGCCACGCTTGCAGGCATTATGATGGCTTCGACTTATGGTTTGGTGTTATTTGCGATGACTATGACAGAGAACGTCAGCTTGGTTGTGGCACTTAGGCAAGTAAGTATCATCTTCGGCGTAGTGATGGGGTTCTACTTTTTAAAGGAAAAGTGGCACGCGACTCGCGGTGTAGGCGTCTCTCTAATTATTGCTGGCTTAGTTATCTCATTGACTTAAAAGCTCGCCGGAACGATTGGATATTTGTGCAGAGGCATCTATATTAAGCTAAATCAAAAACGCCCTTAGCGATACAAACTTCGTCAAGGGCGTTTTCTCTTTATCTAGTAAGAAGCTGTAGGTAGTAAAAGACTTAACCCGCTAAATCTTGAGCATCTTGCTGTTTCAACACTTTGTGGCCATCTTCAGTGACACCACGTTTCCAGTAGCTGCTGATGTAGATGTTCTCTTTCGCGACTTCTTTTTCGTTGCGGAAGTATTGTCTTAGCTCACGCATGCTTTCAAATTCACACGCTGTCCATATTGAAACCTGACCTTCTAACCATTCTGTGTTGCGCACGGTTTGTGAAAGTGACTCTGAGGTTTCATCTTCAATCAACCAGGTTACTTTGATACCTTGAGGAGTCTCAAGTACCTGCTTATCTGCTGCTGAGTTGATCTGAATGATAGCGTGCCCCGTTGCTGTTTCTGGGAGCGTTTTTACTTTTGCAGAAAGCGCAGGTAGGGACGTCATGTCTGCAACTAAGAAGAACCAGTCTGACTCTAGGTTAAGCCCCTGAATTAAACCAGGGCCAGCCACTGAAACCGTGTCACCCACTTTTGCGTTCATTGCCCATCGAGCCGCAAAACCACATTGCAAATCTGTAGTTATATGGCGAACAAAATCAACTTCAATCCACTGCTCTACAGGATTGTACTGACGAATGGTGTAAGTGCGCATGGTTGGGCGCTCACCTTCGTTTAGCTGGCTTAAATCAGTCGTGCCAAGTGGCGAGAATAAAAGCTTGATGTAGCCGCCGGCACATTCTGTTGGGTATTTACTTAATCCTTCACCGCTAAGCGTTATGCGCTGCATGTTTGGAGTAATTGTTGAGGTTTGAGTAACGGTTAATGTGATAGGGCTAGGCTTGCTCATATAAGGCTCTCTTAGATTTGGATTTCCACATCATAATCCTGAACTAAAAAACACTCAATACTAATAGTTATCATTTACTTTGATTTACACATGTACTACCTAACTTATACGACAGATCCTATTGAGAAACGGATCCTACAAAAAAGAGCCCTTTAGAAAACTAAAGGGCTCTTAGGATTGGTTTGACTCAGCGAACAGAATTAGCTGTTTGCTTGCTCTAGTTCAATCGTTTCTTCAGCGGCTTTCGCAGCTTCTAGCATCTTACGAATAATGAACGATGCTGCCATTGCGATACCTACCATCACGACGGCAAGAACAGTCAGCATTTGGAAGTAATCACCGTAAACCGTTTGCACGATCTCTTGTGTGATCTCTTGACCTTTCTCTAGTGCAATAGACGTTGAGAATACCGCGCCAACAATGCCTGATAGTGCGATAGCAACAGAGAACAAGCTTACTGAGAAGTTTTCAATGTGCTTAGGTGCAACAGACAGGATGAAGGCTACAACCATAGAACCAACAATAACCTCACCAAATGCTAGGAAGAAGTGGATTGCTAAGAACACTTCAGGGCGAATCAGAATATCTTCACCAACGGTTGTTACTGCCATCGTTAAGATACCGAAAGCGATCGCCGTCAGAATGAAAGAGAAACCTACTTTGGTTGCGGTAGAGAAATGAATGTTTTTCTTTTCTAGTTTAGAGAAGATGCCCGCGATGATAGGGCCAGCAACCATACACCATAGTGGGTTCATTGCCATTGAAGCTTCAGGTGCGACAGGGATGAAACCAAATAGATCGCCACGCATTGTGTTGATCGCTACCATTGTCATCGAAGTCATCATCTGACCGTAGTACACGAAGAAACATGTCGTCAGGAATGTGATGATTAAGATCGTACCCATCTTCAGCATGTCTGACTTCTTCGATTTCATCATCAAAGAGACAAAGTAGATGATCGCTGCACCACCAATTGCGTACACGATGTTCTGGCCGATATCCATGTTAGAAAACATGAAGAATACCAAACCAATCATTGCAGCAGAAAGGCCAAGGAATGCTGCCCAGTTTTTAGTGCTTACTGGTTTTTGGTCGATTTCAGCACTTGCTTCAACAAGGCCTTTGCGAACAAAGATCATCATCAGAAGCGCAGCACCGGCTAGCACCGCTGAAAGAAGGAAACCACCGTGGAAACCAACAACAAGTACTAGCATTGGGAACAGGTATTGGCCTAACAGAGCACCAATATTGTTTACTGAGTAGTTGATTGGGTAGCAGTTCTCAAAATCTTCTTGAGTTTTGAACGTGCGTTTGTAAAGACTTGGGTAAGAAGGGGACATCAAACCACGTGCATAACTTGCTAACGCAATACCACATAATGCCATCGGAACATTGGTTGCTGCTGCACCAAGTACCAGTAGAACGTAACCACTTGCGAACCCTAGGAAGGCAATGGTTAAAGATCGGTAGGCGCCTAAAAACTTGTCGGCGATAAAGCCACCTGCGATAGCAAATAGCGGTCCGATTGCAGAGAAAGCACCAACAACCATCATGGTGTCGGCTTCATTGTAGTTCAGATCTTCAAGGAAGAAACGAGTCAAGATCACCATGACGCCATAGAACGAAAGTCCGAACATCATTTGGCAGAACATCATTGATTTGTTTAATCTATTCCACATTATTTTATTCTCACGTTTGTATTAATATGTAGTGTAATTACCCGATTATAATATCATTAGTAGTAATACATAAACTGAAATATCTGTCCCAAACAGAACTTTACTCGATATATCTTTTCTTATGAGTGCATTCATATTTCTCATGAATGAGATTTGCAACGTTAGATTTTGCAAGTGGATGCATGGCGGTATGAAATTTAGCCATCATCATTTGTGGCTAAGTAATGAACTAATAAAGGGAAAATTAGAGGTAGTCATTCTATAAGTTATTTTGAGTGAGTATCACTTTCAATTGTCTGCTGGGCTTTAGCCAATAAAAAAGCCAGCTTGGTGGCTGGCTTTGTTGAGATATTGAAAACTAAGTTTACAAGAATGCCGTCTCTATAGAGGCTTTCTCTACTCGTGTTCCTGTCTGTTACTCACACGGGGGTGCCATGTGAATCACGGCCAGGCCGCCTAGAGAAGTTTCACGGTACTTCTTGTTCATGTCTTTACCTGTTTGATACATGGTCTCGATAACCTTGTCTAACGAGATAAGACACTTGCTGGTACGTTTCAACGCCATGCGCGATGCATTGATGGCTTTCATTGCACCCATTGCGTTACGTTCGATACATGGCACCTGAACAAGGCCACCGATCGGATCGCATGTCATGCCCAGTGAGTGTTCCATCGCGATCTCAGCGGCAATACAAATCTGTTCGTTGCTACCACCACGTAGGGCAGTTAGGCCTGCTGCGGCCATTGATGAAGAAACGCCGACTTCACCCTGACAACCTACCTCTGCGCCAGAAATCGAAGCGTTGGTTTTGTATAAGATGCCGATTGCGCCAGAGACTGCCAAGAAGTCTTTAAGCTGCTTGGTGTCTAGCTCCTTGATGAAACGATGGTAGTACATCAATACCGCAGGAATAACCCCAGCTGCACCGTTGGTAGGTGATGTCACGACCTGACCGCCCGCTGCATTCTCTTCACTCACGGCAAAGGCAAATAGGTTAATCCAATCCATGATCTCCATTGGATCGTTTTCAATCGAGGCATTCGCTTCAAGCTTTTTAAGCAGAGCAGGTGCTCGACGAGTGACTTCTAGGCCGCCATCAAGGATGCCTTCCGTGTCAAAGCCACGCTGCATACACAGAGACATCACCTTCCAAATTTGGTCGGCTTTCTGGTCAATCACATCCATACCTTGGAATGAAACTTCGTTACGTAGAATTAAGCCACCAAGGCTCAGTCCTTGTTGTTCGGATAGTTCAAGCAACTGGTCGGCTGAAGAGAAAGGGAACTCAACTTGTGTTTCTGCTTCCTGTTTGCCGTTTTGTAGCTCATCAGCGGTTGCGATAAAGCCACCACCAATCGAGTAGTAGGTTTCCATATCCAGGAGACTACCGCTTTCGTCAAAGGCAGAGATAGTCATGCCATTTTCATGCAGCGGAAGGTTGGTCTTGTGGAAGAGCAGATCGCTTTCTACATCGAAATAAATTTCATGGTTACCGCTAACCAATAGAGATTTATCTTCAATCGCCTTACGCATTGCTTGGTTAGCACTGGTGATTTTAATGGTGTCGGGGCGGTTACCTAGCAAACCTAACAAGGTCGCTCTGTCTGTGTGGTGACCAATACCCGTCAATGATAACGAGCCGTATAAGTCGATTTGAATACGCTTCACTTGCTTAAGCTGAGCATCAATTTTTTGGGTAAAGTTAAACCCAGCGATCATTGGTCCATTTGTGTGGGAGCTGGATGGTCCAACCCCAATTTTGTAGATATCAAAAATAGACAGCATAGTAACTTCCTGTGAAGACGGTTCGATGGACGAACTCTGTGTAAAATTTGTATTTAGTTAGTTTCACTTCTTTGAGTGAACCTGTTCTTTGGGTGAAACAGTTATCGATTGAGCGTATTCATTGATTGAAAGGACTCTTTTATCGACTAGTGCTAACAAGCATAGAGCGCTGAAATACAAGAGCGTGCTATGTTTGCTGTAAAGCGACACGTCTATTCTTGTATTACCTAAGATGTGGCTATCAATAGTGAGCATTATTGCGAGCAACATATAAGAATTTCAAAATACTTTTGTTAACAAGTATTGTATACATAATTCACTCCATCTAATCCCCCAAACGAGACTTGAACATAAAATGAGCATTAATCACCTCCTTATTGTGCTGGGTAAGCGACTTAATGAGAATAAATTGACTGATGAAGGAACCAGTCGAGTTGATGCTTTGGTTGAGTATCTGGCGGAGCCTTTGGTAGAAGAGTCGAATCAGCAAACTGCGGTAGCATTTTGTGGTGGGGTAACAAAAGGGCAAACACTGTCTGAAGCCGATGCGATGCACCAATATTTTAGGAAGCTTGAACATCAGCGAGAACATCCGTTTTCTTTAGGGGCGATTTTACTCGAGCAGCATTCGACCAATACTGTCGAGAACATACAGAACTTGGCCTCAGAGATGATTAAAAGCGGGCTGTTTACTCGCGGGCAGAGTGTGCAGGTGACATTCGTTTCTAATGACTACCACTTACAACGTATATTCGAGATTCAATCGCTTATGGACGAGCAAGGTTTGCTTAAAGTTCTCGTCGAGAAGTGTTCCGCACTTGGGGTGGAGCTGCAAATAGATCGCTGGTTGGAGGCTCATGTTGCGGTGCCATACCCACATCAAAGTGCTCAAGGGCAATTGTTTCTGTTGATGGACGTACTGACGACCTACCGAGTTTATCTTGAAGGTGTCTGTTCGGGCGCGTTTAAGCGAGATTTGGATTCAGTAAGGCGAGAGCCAGAAAGACAGTCTTTGGAAGCACTGATAACTGCCAAGGAGCTCGTCGGACGTTCATTTGACTTTGACATTGTGGAGAGTTTACTCCCTGTATTGGAGCGCTGTATCCAGCAGACTTCAGTGGGTACCGATATAAAAAAAGTCAGGGAATACCTAGCATTACTTGATACTAACCTGACTTTATTGAATCGTTATTTAGACCCGGAATCGGATCACACACACCGCTGGTGGCGATAGATGTTTATTTCTTTCTCGTGATGCCAAAAGCTAGAAGTTCAGTGCCTTCTTCAGCGATGTTTTTAACCGCTCGAACGTAATCATCGCCCATAACATTGTGCCAGAAGGCTCATGTGTTTTTTACAGTGATTAACTTTGGTTTTCTGAATCTTGCTCATGGTTATTGCGGTAGTACTCCCACTGTTCAATGCGCTCGCCGTCATCGAATACACAGTAAGTTGTACGCTGATTGTTTTCAGTAACCGTGTCTAATTCACCGTCTTGTTGAACACAATAAACCGCTGCTGGGTTAGCGACTGAAACACGTTGGCCCTCGCTATATTCTGCATAGTCGTTTGCACAACCGCCTAATACAACGGCACATACAGCCATCAAACCAATTTTCTTCATGTCTATCTCCTACGTGATAACTCTATAATCGAATGCGTTAAGTTCTACAGAACCAAATGAGAAGCTCTATGAAATTAGTATATTTTAGATTTCAGAAAAGGTTGTCCTAATTTGGTCAAGATATTGAAATAGGTTGATATTTCTTCATGTTTAACGACTTTTTGAGTGTTAGATCAAGCTAAGTGGATTCAAGTTACCGTAGGAATATCCCCGTCCGATCCGTTCTGGTTAGCGGTTGTGAACCTCGAATCTATTGATGATTATGATATGATGCCGCCAAATTCAGTAGAGCAGTCAGAATCATGAGACACCTAAAAACAACCATCCATCCTGATATCGACCATCTAGACAATAAAACGGTCTATAAGCGCAACGCTGCCCGTGCCATTGTGTTAGATGGTGAAGACATTCTGATGCTGTATACAGAGCGTTATCACGACTACACCATTCCTGGTGGTGGTTTGGATGAAGGGGAAGATGTGATCGCAGGTATGGTTCGTGAACTCGAAGAAGAGACTGGCGCGAAGAATATCCATAGCATCAAGCCGTTCGGCATTTTTGAAGAGTTTCGTCCTTGGTACAAAGATGATGCAGACATGATGCACATGATTTCTTACTGCTACTCATGCAAGATCGATCGTGAGCTTGGTGAAACGGCTTACGAAGATTATGAAGTGAAAAACGGGATGAAACCGGTGTGGATGAATATCCATGAAGCGATCGCTCATAACGAAAAGACCATGGCAGAGAGCCCTAAGAAGGGCATGAGTATTGAACGTGAAACCTTTTTGCTGCATTTGATTGCCAAAGAGATGCTTTAGCCGTTATCAATACTAGCCTGCTAAGCTATTTATTTGCCGCCACTTTTGGCGGCAAAATTGTTTCCAGCAATGCTAAAATTTAATAGCGGAAACTAATTATTGAATATGGTTGATATTGTCAACTAAGTGTTTTTGATGTATCTTTACCTCAGCGATGAACCTATCTAGCTTAACTGCTCGGTTATATCGCTAAATCTCGCTGTGAGCCTGCCCTAAACAAAGAATACTATGAATAAAAGACAGTTTATTGCCCATTATCTGCGCATGAATCGCACCTCGTACTTATTGGCGATTGTATTCATCTTTCTCGTCAACTGGTTACAAGTAGAGATCCCTCGCTATATCCAATTGGCGATAGATTTGATTGATGATGCCTCTTCAACTGGCCACCAACAGCTTCAAACCTATGTTTGGATTGTGGTCGGGATGTCGGTTGCCATGGTGGTGGTGAGAATTTTGTCTCGTATTTATGCGCTTAATCCGGGGCGAATTACAGAGGCTGCGCTCAAAAGTACTCTTTTACAAAAGCTGAATCGCTTACCGAGCAGCTTTCACGAACGCTTTGCTTCGGGTCGACTGATCTCGATTATCAACAATGACCTTAGTGGCATTCGACTGCTGTTTGGTGTCGGCTTTTTGCAGTTCTTCAATGCCTTGCTTGCGTTGTCGTTGACGCCTCTTTACATGTGGCGCATATCGCCAGAACTCACACTGTATTCGATCATTCCTATCTCAATCGCTTTTGTGATTTTCCGTGTGGGCTTCAAGCGTATGAAAACGCTGCATTTAGAGCACATGAAGCGCCTACAAAATCTGTCTGCTCAGCTAATGAGTTACCTGTCTGGGATTGATCTCATTAAGAGCCAGCAGATGTCACCTTGGGTGAAAGCTGAAACTGAAAAACTGAACCAGTTATTGCTTGAATGCCGCCTTAAAATTACACGCATTCAAGTCTTCTTTATGCCGGTACTCGACTACGCCAATGACCTGATGAAAATCATCATTCTTGGGCTTGGTGGCTACATGTTAATGAGACAGGAACTCACACTTGGTGAGATTACCGCCTTTCTGACTTACTCAGTTTTGCTCGCTATGCCATTGATGCAACTTGGCAGAATCGCGACCATTTATCAGCGAGGCATGGTCGGTATCCAAAGTGCACAAACCATTCTTAATGCCAAAGTCCCAGAGCTAGATGAAGATAAGCTTACTGAATTAGATGTTGAATCGCTGAAGGGAAAAACGTTTTCCGTTCGCAATCTCAGCTTCAGCTATTCAGGTGAAGAACGCGTGATTCTCGATGACATCAGCTTTGATATTCCAACAGGTAAGAAAGTGGGTGTGTTAGGCGGGATCGGAGCGGGTAAAACGACATTAGTGAACTGCTTAAACCACCACTTGGATGTACCACAAGGTTCTGTTTTCCTTGGTGAAAGAGATGTCACTAGCTTCTCACGCAGTGACTTACGCCGTTACGTGAAAACCGTGACTCAAGACCCTTACCTGTTTTCAGCAACCGTCGAAGACAATATCCGCTTTGGTAGCCTAGATACCGATTTGGCAAAGAGTCAGGTTGATGAAGTGCTAGAGCTCAGCCAGTTGGCTAGTGATGTGACACGTTTTGAACACGGCGATCAAACCTTAGTCGGTGAGAAAGGGATCATGTTGTCAGGTGGTCAGAAACAGCGCTTAAGTATTGCGCGTGCTTTATTACAACCCACCGATCTGATCATCATGGATAACGTTCTATCGGCTGTCGACTATGAAACAGAACGTAAGATCTTGGAAGGTTTGTTTAAACGTTTGGAAAATCAATCGGTTCTTGTGGTTTCACACCGCGTTAATGCCCTTGAATATATGGATGAAGTCATCGTGTTGAACGAAGGTAAAGTGATCGCGAAGGGCGACCACGCCACGTTATTGAAAACCTGTGATTACTATTACGATACATGGCAACTACAGCAGAATGAAACGGAGGCAGCAGCATGTTAAAACGTGTTGATCTCAAGTACCTCAAGCACTTTTTTAAGTTTGCTAAGAAATACAAAGGCTCTGCGATTCTGGGCATCGCTATGCTTCCTCTTTCTGTCATCACGAGCTTGTTGTTCCCTTGGCTGATCATTCAAGTGATCGATGTTCACCTGAGTCATGGGGATATGGATGGTCTGCTCGAATACGTCTTCTATCTCGTTGCCGTGCTGGTGGCGAGTTATGTGGTGGATACCACCTATTCGTACAACCTTCGTAAAACTGGGCAATACACGATAACTGACATGCGCTCAGTGTTGTTTGCTCGCGTGCTCAAACTGCCACGCAGCTATTTTGATAACACACCGATTGGCGTAACGCTTTCACGATTAACCAGTGACTTGGAAACCATCGGCGAGACGTTTGTTCAGTCGGTTGTAGGGCTAGTTAAAGACAGCATCAATACCATTGCTCTGTTGGTGATGATGTTCTTCATTGATTGGCAGTTAACGATGATTGTATTGATCATTATGCCGCCAGTGATGTATTTGACGGTGTATGTGAGAAACCGACTTCGTGCTCTCTATAAGGTGACTCGTTCTTCTCTCGCTCGCGGTATTGGCTTTTTACAAGAAGTCTTATTTGGCATGAAAACCGTTCAGATGTACCGAGCGGAAGAGCAAGTCGAGCAACGCTACCAAGGCTATACCGATGAGTTTTTAAGAGCGCAGAAGAAGATCAATAAATACGATGCGATTTTGTTCTCGTTTATCTCTGGCATCACCTCCATCACTATCGCGATTATGATCTGGTATGGCTCTGAGCAAGTGATAGAAGGAGCGCTCACCTTGGGTGTGCTGATTGCGTTCATCAATACTTTAGAGAAAGTGTTTGTTCCGATCCGAGACTTTACTTCGCAGATCGCTTCGATTCAGAGTTCATTTGCAGCGTTTGACCATATTGAAGAACTGTTTGTTGAGCCGACTGAAGAGGAAGGGCGTAACCTGCTGCCATCTAACAAGGTTGAGAAACAGCTTGAACAGTTTGTGAGCCTAGAGTTTAAGAACGTAAGCTTCCGCTACAAAGACGACTCTCCCTACGTTCTAAAGAATGTCTCGTTTGTATTGGAGAAAGGGCATCAAATTGCCCTTGTGGGTTCGACGGGTTCGGGCAAGTCGACGATTCTGCGTCTGATCTCTAAAACCTACCAAGATTATGAAGGCAGCATTTTGTTGAATGGAATAGAACTGTCACAGATCTCAAGTGAAGACTCTGCTCATTTGTTCTCAATGATGATGCAAGACGTGCACTTATTTGAAGAGACCATTCAATTCAATATCGCGCTGGGCAAAACGCATCTATCTAGAACTGAGGTTGAACAGGCGGCGCGCTATGTTTATGCCGATAAGTTTATTGAACAATTGCCACAAGGTTATGACTTCCACTTGGAAAAGAACGGCTCCAACTTGTCTGTAGGGCAAACGCAGCTTATCTCGTTCGCTAGAGCGGTTTCACAGGGTGGTCAATTGATGATGCTTGACGAGGCGACCAGTTCGGTAGATTCAATCACCGAAGACCTGATTCAAAAAGCAATGCAGCGCCTTTTCAAGGAAAAAACTGTGATTGCGATTGCACACCGTTTGAGTACCGTTCGTCACTCAGATACGATTTTGGTGTTGGAAAAGGGTGAAATTGTTGAGCAAGGTAATCATCAACAGCTGGTGGCACACAATGGTATTTATGCTGGCTTGTTACAAGAATCGATTGTAGAAATGGGCGATTCTCAAGTAACGGTTGCCTGATCACCTCAAATCAGGTTTACCGTTATCGATACTATGAATTGGTGTTGCTTATGTTTCACCAATTTCTATTGTTTTCTAGTATTCCCAGTAGCTTAGGAAAAATAAAACATATTTTACGATTATTAATATGTTATGATATCCCTACTACTAAAGGGGTGTCTTAGGGCATCGGGATGTATGCAAGCAAAAAGAACCGGCTTGTGTCAGTCACTTTCTGGCGAATATGGAATCGAAAATGTTGTTGGAAGAAGTTGTAGAAATTATCGAATTAACCGACTCAGACCATTTATCTCAAGCAATGGAACTGTTTAACGAGCATGGTTTTGTTGATACTGAGTCTTTACCTTTTATGAATGTTGTTTTTGAAACAGCACCAGATCAACTTGCGAAGAAGCTGTCGCAGATTGGTTTTAAAGGTTTAGTGCAAGTCGAAAAGAACGAAGATGCATCAGGCTTCACCATTATTGATGCTGACCGTGTTCTGCTAAAAGACTCTGCTTAGCTGCAAGATTCAGCTTAGTGAAAAGACTCTATCCAGTTCAGTAACACCCGTTATGATTATTTGAGGTTAACACAGTGACAACAGCAACCGTTTCATCAACAGAGCAACACATTTCCAATGAACATGCGCTTTTAGGTGCATCGTTATTAGCGTCTCAAAAAGTTGAGTTGGCTCTGTTCAGTGTGATCTCTAAATTAGTTAAAACCCTATCAAAAGATCAGCAACAGGCATTAGGTCTGGATTTGGATACCTTTTTAAGGGAGAAGCCAAGTGAACAAGCCTCGACTCTGAGCCGCTACGAAAATACGTTTGGTGAACAACTTCCTTTGAAGGCTAATGAACTCAACGATTTTATTTATCATCGAAACTTGGTCACTCGTGGCTTTTGGCGTGTGACTGGTGCTGATGTTAAAGGCGGTGAGAAGCTTGCTAACCCAGAGCTTTATTTAAAAGAGTTCTTGGCTAAATGTGAATACTGGCAAGTGATGATTGATACTCAAACCAAGTAATCAAATTGAAATAAGAAAGCCATAGCGAACATGCTATGGCTTTTTTGTTGTTTGTGCAAATTGTCTTGAATTCTTTGAATCTAGAGCATCATCTTCAATACATAGTTCCTAGAGACAAAGTGATGTTTAAGTGCGGCACTGATATGCAGCACAATTAAACAGGCTAGGGCAATACAACTGGCACGATGTAAATAGAAAAAGAAGCCGTTGATTGCAGAGTCGGTAATTAGATTATTTACGCTCACTAACCAAAATAAAGAGTACGGTTCTTTTAGCATTAAGTAGCCGGTGCTGAAAACCATAAACATCACAAGATACATCAAAGAGTGTGCAAGCTTGGCAACGCATTTTTGCCCTTCAGGCACAGAGGTTGGCATGCTTGGCGACGAGCGAAAGTGGCTCCAGATATAACGAACCACAAGCAGTGGCGTCGCAACGGTCGCCAATGACATGTTGAGCACTGACAGAAAAGAAAACAGCTCTGGATGACTGGTGACATAGTGCATCACATACCCTGCGATTGTTGCATAGATGATTACAGAAGCCATTACCCAGTGCAGTACACGGCTTACTAAATCGTATCGTGGATTATTCAAATTAACCTCGTTCTGATCGTTATTAATATAAGATTCATCTCGATGCAATAAACCATTTTTCGGTATATTCGCATCGCGAATTAATCATATAGAACAGTATTACGCGGTATTTTTATAATTTAGAAATTAATGATGTTGCTTCAGGTGTTTTATAATTATCAATGATGTTTTAGAGTGTTAATTCCAATATGGACATAGCAAACTTGTCGACTTCCTAGCTTGTATGCCTATTACGAGATACAGTTAGTCTAAAGATAAATATATAAGGAATGTATAATGCTTCGAATCTTATTGATTGCAGTTATCTCGGTGTTCAGCACGATGAGTTTTGCAAGCGAAGAGGTTAAGTACTCGGAACAAGAGTATTTGGATAGACCGCTGATGGAACGCTATATCTTGGATGAGTTGAAGCAGCTTCGAATGGAACAGCAGGATCTTGAAAGACGCTTGACCATTCAGATGACTGACCGGGAACTGACTGTGGCAGACAAGTCTCTGAATTACGCCAATGTAACCGTAACCTACTTCTTCTACATTATTGCTGGTGTGGCCTCTCTTATCGCGCTGGTGGGTTGGCAATCCATCAAAGAGCTTAAACACACAACTCAAGACATGGCTGATAAGCGACTTAATTCTATCGCTCAAGACTATGAGAAGAAGTTTAATGTTCTTGAACGGGATCTTAAGCGCAAGACCAGAATCATTTCCGACAACAACCGCGAAATTGAAATTATCAATGAGATTCATAACCTATGGTTGAGAGCACAGAACGCACAAACGGCAGAGCAAAAAATTGAAATCTACGATGAAATACTGAAGGTTCGTCCTGGAGATTTAGAAGCACTTACTGCCAAAGCTGACGCTGCTATGGATATACAGGAATACCACTGGGCAATGAGTCTTTGTAACCGTGTATTAGAAGTCGATGACCAAAATGCTCATGCCTTGTATCAACGTGCTTGCGCCTATGCTCGATTAGGGGCAGAAGGTCAAGCTATCGATGACTTAGAGCGCGCTATTGAAGCCAGTGGGTCCATGAGAGAGCTGCTAACTGAAGAGCCGGACTTTGAGATGCTGCGAGGCTTAGAACGCTTCGAAGTACTTCGTGAAGAGTAATATGAGGTAAAGATCCGTGTTAACTAAGGTGGTGGGCTTTGCATGCTCACCATACTTTCACACCTATCGCGCTATGGTTTCTTACATTTCATTTATTTTTTTGATTTAATTGTTATGTTATAACACATTCTAAGTTCCTCGTTATAACCGCTAAGTATTTTATGAAGTTCCTCCGTATTGGTCTGATCGTTACTGCGATCAGCGCATTTTCCCTTGCTGCTTTGCTCTCTTTTCACTCCAAACCAGCACCAGAAATCTCTATCAAAATAACACCTTACCAAGGTTCTCAACCTAATGATAAGGAAGTCATCGACTCGCAAGCGACTCCCAACTCTTTGGTTAAGGTCCATTATTTTGTGAAAGTTGGCGATACGCTAAGCAACATCTTTTCGTCATGGCAACTGCCATATGGAACCGTTCAAAAGGTGATGGAAGCGGATCTGGAGTCTTTGAAACTCGACACAATAAAACCTGGTGACCATCTAGAGTTGCTTTTGGATAGTGACTCAAAACAGCTTGTGGAGCTGATTTATCACGAGAGTTTGGTTGAGCAAGCAGCCTTTACTCGAAACGATGATGGTAGCTTCACCTATAAATTCCACGAGATCCCAGGCGAATGGAAAGAAAAACTCTATGCGGGTAGTGTTCACGGTAGCTTTTCAACGTCAGCCTACAAAGCGGGGTTAACTACTAACCAGATAGCCAATATCACCCGCACACTAAAAGACAAAGTCAACTTCGCTCGAGAGCTGAGAGCTGGTGATAGCTTCAATGTATTGATCAAAGAGCAGTACACGGATGATCACCTAACGGGTAAAACAGAAATTCAAGGTATCTCAATTCAATTAAGAAACCGAGAAGTCGCAGCTTTTCTAGCACCAGATGGTCTTTTTTATGACAGAGAGGGAAATAGTCTAGAGCAAGCCTTTGATAGATACCCAGTCGACAGAAAATTCCGAAGAATCACTTCTTCGTTCAATCCGACACGAAGACACCCAGTAACTGGGCGAATCTCACCGCACAATGGTACCGACTTTGCGACACCTGTTGGTTCACCTATCTACTCAACTGGTGATGGTCGAGTGGTGGCACTTCGTGACCACCCGTATGCTGGTAAATATTTGGTGATTGAACACAACAGCGTATATACGACGCGTTATCTTCACTTGAGCCGCTTCTTAGTTAAGAAAGGTCAGCAAATTAAGCGAGGTCAGAAAATTGCGCTATCGGGTGCTACTGGTCGTATTACTGGCCCGCACTTGCACTTTGAGGTATTGGTTCGTGGTCGCGCCGTCGATGCGATGAAGGCGAACTTACCAATGGCAAGCTCAATTATGCCTAAAGATAGAAAAGAGTTTTTGGCTCGAATTGCCTCTTTTGATGCCATGATTTCTGAGCCAGAAGATCGTGCGAGTTAGAGATATTCAAGCCTAGTTTGGCAGCGAATACAATAACGCCCCTTAGCTAGCGATTCAGCTAAGGGGCGTTTTTCTAGGTAATCGCATGATTTAGCGAGTGATTCAGTTAAGCAACCACCACTGCCGTGCCACTAGCAGAGACCATCAACATGCCATTACCTGTTCCCAAGACTTCGTAATCAATATCTACGCCTACCACCGCGTTGGCACCCGCTTCAATCGCTTTCTGTTCTAACTCTTTGAACGCGTAGTTACGTGCTTTTTCCAGTTCTTTCTCGTAGGTGCCAGAACGTCCACCCACAAAGTCACGAATTCCTGAAAACATATCTTTGAAAACGTTCACCCCTAGAATGGCTTCTCCGGCGATAACCCCTTTGTAATCGACAATGCGTTTGCCTTCGACAGATTGAGTGGTGGTAATAATCATAATGGCCTCTTGTAAGCTTGCTGAGTTGTTACTCGCTTATTGATTGATAGCTTGGTCTTGTTCTTGAATGTCATCGTTCAGTGCTGTCTCTGAGCGTGTGAATTCATGTCTTAACCATGTTCTCAGTTTTAGCACACTTTCTTGTTTTAATTTGTTTTTTGGGCAAACAAAGTAAAAATCTTGGTGCGGGTTAGCAACCGGTTTACCCAGTTCGACAAGCATCCCGTGGCTGATGTCATCCTTCACAAACAAGCGATGTGTAACCAATACGCCTAGTGAACGAATCGCAGCTTGTACTGCTTGAATGGAGACATCGAATGTCAGGTTGCTATGGAATGTGGGCATTGGGATTTGGTAATTGTCGCACCACACTTGCCAGTCGTGTTGTCGCCTGAGGTTAAAAACGCCAATGGTCGGGTTTTGTTTGACGAGTTGTTCGACGCTCAATCCGGTCTGGTTTTTTAATATCGTAGGGCTACACACCAAGATTAGGTCATCGTCGCCCAGTTTCTCGCTGTAATATTGTTCCCACTCGTTGGGTTTGCCATGTACAAGCGCAACATCGACCCCTTCCTGCTCGATATCGAAAGGGCCAGTTAGCGTCGAAATGCGGATATCAAGTGAGGGAGCGAAGGCTTGGAAGTCGGGAACTCGTGGGATCCACCAGTGCATCGCTAGCGAATTGACCATGTTGAGGGTAATGCGGTGGTCGTTAGGCGTTCTGGCAAGCTCTTCGGTCGCCTCTATCACTTGCTCAAGTGCGGGAGCAACTTTGCGGTAATATCGCTTACCTGCGGCATTAAGAACAACACGACGACCGACTCGTTGAAACAGAGGCTTGTTGACCAGTTGTTCTAACGACTTTATCGCTTGGCTTACCGCAGAGTGACTGACGTACAATACCCGCGCGGCGTCGGTCATGCTGCCAGTCTCAGCAACAGCAATGAAAGCATAAACGGATTTAAGCGGAACGAGTTTTTTCATTGGTAAGTTTTCCTTACAGTTATAGTTAATATTACTCGCTATTTTTCATTACGTCACGCCTCTAAAATAGATGTCATAGGAGGTGATAATTATGTCTGATATTACCAAGGCGACGACTTTCATGTTGTTGTCGACGTTCAGTTTGTCTTTAAGTGGCTTGATGGCTAAGTATCTATCTGAAGTGATGCCCACTTCGTTACTCAGTTTTGTGCGTTTTTTGTTACCCAGTCTGTTTTTATTTCTTTTCCTGACCTTTTACAAAATCAGCAAGCCGACACGAGAAATGTGGAAACCTTTGGTGATGCGGGCGATCTTTATGGTGGCGTGTCAGTGGTGTTTCCTTACTTCACTGCAAACCTTAACGCTTGTTGAAGGGGTTGTGTTGTTCAGTACGGGGCCTCTGTTTATTCCATTGTTAGAAAAGTTAATATTTAGAACCAAGATTCATACAACGACGATAGTGTGTTTAGCTGTCACCTTTGTTGGCGTAGTGATGATGGCGGGGGATTGGTCGCAGTTTGAGTTGGGTTCGGAGTTCTTTAGACCTGCGCTTCTGCTTGGGCTTCTCGCGGGGGTATTTAATTCTGGCTCGCAAGTGAGTTTGTACCGAGCGTCTAAAACCAGCCTGACTCCGGCAGAGCTTAACGCGTGGACCTTTTTAGTTGCGGCAATTATTGTGATACCAATGGTGGTGTTTACTTCTGTTTCTGCGGTGCCTGATGTACTTGAAAGTGCAGAGAAAGGAACCTTGTCGGCGTTGCTGTCTTTTGACGATTTACGCTGGATTGTTCTCGGATCACTTGGTCTTGCACTGTTTACCATCAATACCCAAATCTTCCGTTCCAAGGCGTATAAGCTTGCAGACAGTGGCTCCCAGTTGGCACCTCTGATTTTTACTAACATGCTGTTTAGCGCGCTTTGGCAGGGCTTGTTCTTTGATGATGTGTTTTCTACACAGCAGATGATTGGCATTAACCTGATTGTCGTGGCGAGCATCACCAATACATTGCTGGCAAAAAGACACAGCAAGGCGAAAGCCAAACAAAAACCGCACACCACAGTGGCTGTAGCGACTGTAGTGGACGTTGCGGTATTGGACTCGGCAGCTAAAAGCTAACCATTGAGTTATGGCTTATCCTCTGAATGGTTAATTTAAAACTTAGAACAATGAGCGTATGTATTCTTTTACTCGGTCGATGTGTTCGTGCGGGTCAATCTCGCAGCGTTGGTTCATTTCTAGGAATCGCTCAGCGTATTTATCGTAGATTTTGTTTTCCAAAAACAGTAAATACAACTTGGGATCGATATGACCGCTGGTGGCCATGTCGGTCATGATGTTGAGTGATTCGCTTAAGAGTTTACCTTTCTTATAAGGGCGATCACTAGAGGTGAGTGCTTCAAAGACATCAGCAATTGCCATTGCTCTGGACGGCAGAGGTAACTGGTCTTCGTTTAAGCCTCTTGGGTATCCCTTACCGTCGATACGTTCGTGGTGTCCGCTGGCGATATCCGGAATGTTTTGAAGGTAAGGCGGGTAAGGCAACTTGTTGAGCATGGTGAAGGTTTGGATAATATGATCGTTGATCATGAAACGTTCTTCATCGTTTAGCGTACCACGGCGTACTTTCAAATTGTGCAGTTCACCTTGGTTGTATTTAACTTCTCCGGGCTTAAGTACAAACGCTTCTTGCCATACATCGGCAGGGTTAAAGCCATTGTCCCAAGGTATTTTATGCTCCGGTTTGTCTGCAAGCAGAGGCTCCATGACAGGCAAACCCTTTTCCTGACTTGTTGGCTCAGTTCTCTCTTTCTCAACCGACTATTTTTGGGTGTTAAATCTCTCTTTTTCAGACCAAGACAAACCCAATTGATCATCCAGTGTACGTTTCCATTGGCGTTTGGCTATTTGATCTAAGCGTTCTAGCTGCTCTTCCGTCATAGATTCGCCGCCAAGATTACACTCAGCAACGAAGGCAAACTCCTCATCCAGTTCAGACAGGCTTTGTTCGAGTATTTTGAGTTGTTCTTCTTGTAGTGCACCGTTCGCCATCGCTTTCCAGTAATCGGTTTCCGCTTGCTGTTTCAACAACTCAAAACGCATTCGCACTTCGTGGATTCGGTCGTAAATGGTTTCCAGTTTTGTTGCCTTATCTACCACATATTCAGGCGTGGTCACCTTGCCGCAGTCATGAAGCCAAGCGGCGAGCATCAACTCTTCCCACTGTTTACTGTCCAATGAGAATTGCGGGTAATAGCGGTCATCATCTATGGTTGCTTGAGTTAGCCATTTGGTGAGCTCAGGCACTCGTTGGCAATGCCCGCCCGTATAAGGTGACTTGGTATCAATCGCCGATGCAATCAGCTCAATAAAGGCATTAAGCATGTCTTTTTGTTGCTGCATTTGGTCGATGTTGTCTTTCGCTATTTCCGCAAAGCTGAGCAACTCTCTTAAAAAGGCGTGCTTGTCTGCCTGCATCTTGGTAATTGGTCTCTCATAGCCAATTGCCACAATCCCTACCAACAGTTTCTCTCGGTTTAATAGTGGAAATAGGTACAGGTCTGAATTGAAGATCGAATCTTGGTAATAGTTGAGAACATTGTCTTCTCTGTTCAAATGGATCGTCTCACCAGATTTAAGCTGACACAGCAACCAAGGCGTGTGTTTGATGAAGTCATTGATGTCGGCCTTAAAAGGAAGAATGGCAAGGTTGGCTGCCGTATCAAACACGTCTTTCTCTTTGGATTGAGTGAAAAGGACAATGGTTTCTGCTTTGGTAATTAAATAGCTTTGATGAGCAATGTTCTTGGCTAAGATCGAAAACTCCTGATTCCCGGCGGTGTCTCGAAGTAGGGTAATCAGATCATGAAGCGTGTGTTCCATTAGCTCAATCGAGTGGGCGAGGTTAGCCACTTCTTGAATCATGCTTTTGGGATAATGAGTACGCCTGAAGTCGAACCGAGCGATGTTGTCGGTGAGTTGCATCAGCGTATTGAGCGGCTGAGACAGTCGATTAGCAACAAACCATACGATAGCGAAGCAGATGAACAACATCCCAATCGCGACCGCAACTTGCTTGTCTCGCATCGAGATAAGATCAGCGAGCAGCTCATTGTGTGGCGTCGCTTCTGCCAAGTATAAGGTGACATTTTGAGTCAGTTGAACCGGCGTTAGCGTTAGTGCCCAAGTGTTTAAGTTGTACTCAACGTTTTTTAGATTGAGGTTAAACTTCTCTTCATCAGAGATAAGCGGCGCAATAACGGACGCTTTCAATGCTTCCATCTGTTCACGTTTGGGCACATTAAAGAAGCTTTGGTCTTGCTCACTGCCAGAGAGATTCCCCGTCGTTTGGTTGTTCGTTTGCTCAGTTTTACTTGTGTCATCAGATTGGGAGTCAGGCTTGGGTACTGATAGCTCAAGTTGATGCTGACCGAGAAGATTAAAATGTTGATCGAACAAGGCGAGTCGGGTTTGCGGAGAATAAGCTAATTCACTGATCTGAGAAGAGAGGGAACTCAACGTAAAGTCGGCACCAACCACATGCTTGCCATCGGCAGAACGCCTAGAGAGCGTAATACCATTGGTTTGCAGGAAATAGAACAGATAGGGTTCAGAGAGTTGTATTGAGCCGTCAGGCTTTGCGTTACGAAACCAAGGACGAGTTGTGGGGTTGAACTTACTCTCTGCTTGTCGAGTACTGATCACTTGATGTGCGCCATCAAGGTAGGTAATAAAGTTTTCACCGTCTAGATTGGTGCTGCTGACCATCATGGTCGCTTTAGCGGGGGCGCTGTTTGCGGCTCTCTGTTTATTGGTGCTTAATGGACGAAAGATTCTGAAGTCACCATCTTCAGAACCATAAAATAGAGCGACCAAATTGGTGTTTTGCTTGAAGATGATATCGACCGAAGCAAGCCAAGAGTCTTTTTCGACAGCGGAAGTTTGATGAGCAACAAACGGGCTCACCGCCATCACATTTAAGGTTGTGATAACAGGGGCAATGGCTTGTTTAAATACTGATTCCAGCTTGTCGCGATGCTCATTACTGATCTCGCGCACTGTGCCTAGCAGCAGCTCTTGGGAGTGCCGATAACTTATCGAAATCAATACCGCACCGACAAGTGTTGTCAAAATTAGGAAAAGGCTAGTGATGTGGATACTCAGCGGATATCGTCTTCTTCTCATCTAACACTCCGGTTTGTAGACTGGTTTAAGTATTGACGAACTTGGGTAGGTTGCAAAAAATTGGCGCAATTACCGAGTGTGTGCGGTTCTACTTAGATAAGGCCAAGCGCTGGCTGGCTCTGGTTAGCCACGTATTCCCGTGTCGTGTAAATGAACCAGTAATAAACCTTTATGTTTGGGTGCTAATTGTCACTTTCAGCTGATAAACTGGCCGAATTGTTGCCATTAGGCATTCATTTTCTGAAGTATTCTTTTCCTGAAAGAGATTCAGAGTTACTTTCTGAAAAACGTATTTTGACCGAGCGAAGAGGGCATTGATTCATGGAACTCAAAGTAGATACTCACACCCACACATACGCAAGTGGTCATGCTTACAGCACATTGATCGAAAACGCCAAGTCGGCAAAGCAAAATGGTTTAGCCATGTTTTGTACTACTGATCATTCAGAATCAATGCCGGGCGCGCCACACTATTGGTTCTTCAGCAATCAGCGTGTGCTCCCTCGTTTTATTGAAGATGTCGCAATTATTCGAGGTGTTGAGTCAAACATCATGAACACACAGGGTGAAATCGACATTCATCCGAGTGTGGATAAGAACTTGGATTGGGTGATCGCGAGTTTTCATGAGCCAGTATTTCGCCCATCGGATGTCGCTACCCATACAGAAGCATTGTTGAATGTGATTAAGGGCGGTCGAATTGATGCGCTTGGTCACTTAGGCAATCCTAATTTTGATTTCGATTTCGAAGCCGTTATTCAATGTGCGGTTGAGAACAACGTGGCGATTGAGATCAACAACACCACACTCAAAGGCAATAGCCGAGTTGGCAGTGTTGACCGCTGCTATGAGATTGCAAGAATAGCGAAAGCGAAGGGTGCATTTATTACAACAGGCAGCGATGCGCATTTCTGTTTAGATGTCGGTGGCTTAGACTTAGTCGCAGCATTGTTAGATGAAGTGGGCGTAGATTCGAGTAAAGTGATTACCCATTCGCCAAAGCAGTTCCTAGCCTTTTTGGCCTTGCGCGGTCGTAATGAAATCCCAGAATATTCAGATCTTGTTTAAGAGAATGTCGGCGGGTTTGCATTTCGACACAATCAATTTTTGTGCCTGAAAGATTTTTGTATACACTAGCCGAAAATAATAAAGTCGAAGTGCCACAGTAATGACGGCTCTAACTTCAAAGACACCGCTTCACTTGGAGAAACAATGAAAACTCGCTCAATCCTTTTATCTGGCTTAATCGCTGCTTCAGTATTGTCTGGCAATGCATTTGCTAATGTAGACCTTAAGAAAAACATGCAAGAAATGAAGCTTGCGTTCAAACAAGCGGCAGAAGCTCAAAGCATTGAAGAGATGCAAAAGCCTATCGTTCGTTTAGATACGCTAGTGGCAGAGCTGAAAACGGGTGTTTACCCAGTCGAGAAAGAAGACAACTTCATGGAAGGCTTCAAAAAGATCAGTGCATCACTGGATAGCATTGAGCAGAAGCTAGACCAAGGTGACTTAGCGTCGGCACAGCAAGAACTTCGTACTATTGATGGCCTTCGTGAAGAGTACCATGAGAAGCGTAACCCAAGCATCTGGAGCAAGATCTTCGGTTAATTCGTTAATCATGAACGTTTGCTAGATAGGTAACAAAGAGCAAACCTCAAGATTCGATTTCTAAAACGCCGCCTTACATTACCCTCTTTCGAGGAAGGTGTAAGGCGGCGTTTTTATTGTCTCTTTTATCGAAAGCCTGCTGCAAAGAGATGAGTATTACTTTTTTAGTTTTAGTGTTGTAACCAGTATTTAACGAAAAAGAGTGTGCGTTAGCTTCAATTTTTTAACTTGCTGTTAATCTTTACGTTTACCTATATTCCAAGTCCCTCATAATAAGGGAAATTTATAAAGACTTGGAATAATGCGCCGAACCTCGTTCAACTTCTTCATGTTACTTGCAACAGCATTAAGCTGGGCGCTAGTGACATTAATGCCTGTTATCAATGCTCATGGTAATAGTGCGGGAGTATGGGCGTCGTTATGTACGGTCAATGGCTTTGAATTGGTTCAAATCGAAGAAGGCGAACCTAATACTCATAAAGGAAAGCCGTGTCCGTTTAGCCATTTTTCCACGTTTCACCAAGATGAACTTCCCACTACACTACTGACAACTCGACTGAGTTCTATTGCCTCCGACAGCTACGCTTTTTTGGCTCTAAGCGAACGCTACACGAGGCAAGCCCCGCGCGGCCCTCCCTTTGTTATTGCTTAAACCTAACCCATTAAAATAATTAAAAAATAAAGTATTAAGTAAAGTTAAACATGCTCAGATTACTTTCTGATTTTTCAGAAGGTATGTTTGCGTGTGTCAAAGGAAATAATAATGTTGAGAAATGAATCTCAAACCCCTGCGAAAGCACAAGCAACTTCGCAGTCTAAAAGCAGTGCAGCCACTGGTTCGAAAACCAGTATAGAAAGCAAAGACCGCAATAAAACCCTCTACTTCCTCACATGGCGCTGGCACTTCTATGCTGGGCTATTCGTTATCCCGTTTATGTTAATGCTGAGCATTACAGGCTTGGTGATGCTGTTTGATGATGAAATCGAGTTAGCTTTCCATCACGATGCGATCGAGATTGTTGCATCGGGCGAGCCGATTAAAGTGTCACAACAGTTAGCTGCAGTACAACTTCAATACCCACAAGGTTCGGTGACGCAGTTTGTTCCGAGCAAAGCACCTGATCTGGCTAACCGCTTTTCGGTATCACTTGAAGACGGAACGTCTGTTTTCGCGACTGTGAATCAATATACTGGTGAAGTGGTTGGAGAGATTCCGCGCAGCGACAGCCTATACCAACTCGCCAATGACATTCACGGCACTTTGTTGATTGGTGATTGGGGTGATTACCTAATTGAAGTCGCAATAAGCTTGTCTATTCTGTTGCTCATCAGTGGTATCTATTTATGGTTACCGAGAGACAACGCAAGCCGCGCTGGTTTTCTTAAGCTTCGATTTGGTTCAGGAACGCGTATTTTAATGCGTGATCTGCATGCGAACATTGGAGGTGTGTTATCGCTCGTTCTGTTGTTGTTTATTCTGTCTGGATTGGCATGGACAGGTTTTTGGGGCGGTAAGCTTGTTCAAGCATGGAGCACTTTCCCTGCTCAAATGTGGGACGATATTCCGTTGTCTGATAAGACGCACACATCGCTTAACCATGGCTCAGAGGAAGAACTTCCATGGAATCTAGAACAAACACCGCTGCCGTTGTCTCAAGATAAGCCTGCAGAACATGTACATCACGTGGAAGAGGCATCTGAACCTCATGATCACTCTAAGATGGGCGAAGACCACTCTCAACATGTGATGTCAGCAAGCAGTTTCGGGATTGATGATGTTATCCAAAAAGCGCACTCACTTGGTTTCACTCAATACAAGGTGAATTTCCCGCGTTCAGAAACAGGTGTTTACACGGTCACAGCCAACACTATGGGCGGTGACATCATCGATCCAACGCAGGATCGTACTACGCACCTCGACCAATACTCAGGTCGTATTCTGGGTGAGGTGACATGGCAAGATTATAACTTCATTGCCAAAACGTTAGCGGTAGGTATTTCATTGCATCAAGGTGACATCAGCATCATTAACAAGCTTCTAAATGCTTTGTTTTGTTTGGCGTTCATTGTTGTGTCCGTGACTGGCTGTGTGATGTGGTGGATACGTAGACCTTCAGGTCAAAGAAAGCTTGGCACGCCACCGAAGTTTGGCGATGCAGGGCTTTGGAAGACAGGTTTAGTGATCGTGATAGTTATTTCAGTACTGTTTCCACTGGCGGGAGCGACGATCGTGACAGCAATGCTGCTGGATTGGTTACTATTTTCACGCGTTGAGAAATTCAAGACGGCATTGAGTTAATTGATATACAAACTGACCTCCTTTTTGAGGAGGTCAGTTTCATTATTCAGATGACATGCTCTGTTTATTAAGAAGACGTTAGACTTGTACAGCTCTATATTTGATAAAGCTTTAGATCTGATACAGCTCTAGCGGAAGCCCGTCAGGATCGGCAAAAAAAGTAAATGCTTTACCTGTAAATTCATCAATTCGGATCTGTTCGACTTCGATTCTTTGTTCTTCCAAATAGCTTTTGATTTGTTGAACGTCATCAACACAAAAAGCTAAGTGTCTTAGCCCTTGAGCTTCAGGAAAGCTAGGCCTTTCTGGCGCGTTAGGGAAGCTGAATAGTTCTATTTGAGCACCATTAGGTAGCGCTAAATCAAGTTTGTACGACTGGCGAGCCTCACGATAGTTTTCAGCAATTATCTCAAGTTTCAAAATCTCAGTGTAAAAGTGTTTCGACGCGTCGTAGTTTGAACAGATTATGGCCGCGTGGTGTATTCCTTTCAGCATCAGTTTATTTCTCCTGCCAACTTGTCACCTAAGTGCTTCATGGCGTAATCAATGAATACACGCAGTCGTGCGGGCATATACTTGGTTTGAGCAAATTGCATCGCAATCGCACCATGGTAATTACTCTTGATAGTCCAATCTTCCAACACTTGTACTACAGACCCTTCAGCCAACGCATCTTGAATCACGAAGTCATGGAAAATACCGACGCCTAGACCTTCTTTCACACCTTTCAGTCGCATCTGCGAGTGGTTAACTGCGTAACGTCCACTGACGGGTACTGTGTGAAATTCATCATCTTTAAGAAAATCCCAAATGTGATCTTTGTCTGTCTCTGCAAGATACAAACAGTCGTGTTCAGACAGCTCGGTAGGGTGGTGAGGAATCCCCTTGGCATCTAAATAGTCAGGGCTTGCACACAACACGAGGTTTGTTTTTCCTAACTCTTTCAATACTAAGCTTTCGTCGGGCTTATCAGTCAGGCGGAAAGCAATGTCGATGCCTTGACGTAAAATATCGATGTCGCCGTCAGCCGCTCTCAATTTAAGTTGGATTTCTGGATACTGATTTAAGAATGGAACAACGAAAGGCTGCAATACCGAATTCAAGAAGGCTTCAGGCGCCGCTACCGTTATCGAGCCTGCAGGTTCGGTATGGTCGGAGGTAGACAGTTCAACGGCTTGTTGCGCTGCGTTGATCATCACCACACTCTGATCATAAACCAATTGACCCGCTTGCGTAATGATAAGGGTACGAGTGGTACGCTCAAACAGTTTCACCGATAGCGCTTTTTCCAAGCGGGTGATGAGCTTACTCAAGGCTGATGGTGTCACGCCTAACTGTTTTGCTGCAGCCGTAAAACTACCTTCGTTAACCACCAAAATGAACGAGGCGAGATCCGGAAGCAGGGCGATGAGTTTTGGGTTAATCATAAGTATCCAGTTAAGCTAGTTTCAACGATGAACTTAATGGTCATTGTGAGCGATTTACTTTGATTTGTGAATCAATTTCATTAATTGATTGACGTGATTGCTCTGATAGGTTGTTGTGTTTGAAGCTCATCTGTATAGCGGCGTTGCTGCTGCGCATTCTGAGATGAAAAATTGAGATTTGATATGAAAGCGAAATTAGACGGAAATTATAGCTAATTTGGCGTTTAAAAAAGCAGGTGAAGGGCGTTAATGTGCCCTATGTCACTGGGATGAACTATTATTAGTGCCTGTGGTTCATTAATGTTTTTCCAACTAGAGGGATAATCGAAAAGGGTATGTTCAACTAGAATATAGGCATAAGTTTTACAGTGTAAATGATCGTGTTGAGATCGTTTATATCCCTACATAATGCGGCGCGCGATGCTGCTGAATAATAACTAGGAAGGAATGAGACAATGTCTTCTGCATTTTACCAACAGATTCAAACTCAAATCGAAGAAGTTAAAGAAGAAGGTCTTTACAAGTCTGAGCGCATTATTACTTCTGCTCAAAAAGCAGCGGTTTCTATCTCGACTGGTGAAGAAGTACTAAACTTCTGTGCAAACAACTACTTAGGTCTTGCTAACCACCCAGATCTTATCGAAGCGGCTAAAGATGGTATGGATCAGCACGGTTTTGGTATGGCTTCAGTACGTTTCATCTGTGGTACTCAAGATTCTCACAAAGAACTAGAGCAAAAGCTTTCTACGTTCCTAGGTAAAGAAGACACTATCCTTTACACATCTTGTTTTGATGCAAACGCTGGTTTGTTCGAAACGATTCTAGGTAAAGAAGACGCAATCATCTCTGACGCACTAAACCACGCATCTATCATCGATGGTGTTCGTCTGTGTAAAGCAATGCGCTTCCGCTACGCGAACAACAACATGGAAGAGCTAGAGCAACAACTTATAGCAGCTAAAGAAGCGGGCGCTCGTCACACGCTTATCGTAACTGACGGTGTGTTCTCAATGGACGGCGTAGTGGCTAACCTTCCTGCTATCTGTGACCTTGCTGACAAGTACGGCGCACTAGTTATGGTTGATGACTCTCACGCAGTAGGCTTCATGGGTGAAAACGGCGCGGGTACTCACGAGTTCCACAACGTTGTTGACCGTATCGACATCATCACAGGTACGCTTGGTAAAGCAATGGGTGGCGCTTCAGGCGGTTACACTTCTGGTAAGAAAGAAGTGATCGACTGGCTACGTCAGCGTTCTCGTCCATACCTATTCTCTAACTCTGTTGCACCAGCAATCGTATCTGCGTCTATCCGTGTTCTAGATCTTCTTGCGGAATCAGGCGACCTACGCACTCAACTATGGGAAAACTCTGCTCACTTCCGTACTCGCATGGAAGAAGCGGGCTTCACTATGGGCGGTGCTGACCACGCAATCATCCCAATCATGCTGGGTGATGCAAAAGTAGCGGCTGAATTCGCAGAGCGCGCACTAGAGAAAGGCATCTACGTTGTAGGTTTCTCTTTCCCTGTAGTACCAAAAGGTCAAGCTCGTATCCGTACGCAAATGTCTGCTGCACACTCTCGTGAGCAACTAGACCGCGCAATCGATGCGTTCATTCAAGTTGGTAAAGACATGGGTATCATCTAATTTTAAAGGGATGCCACGAGCATCCTTTAATTAGATAGAGCAACACCCAGTAGAATATATAGATTTTTGATTCTCGCCTTACAGTTAGGCGAGATGAACTAGGTAACATTATGAAAATTAAAGCACTTTCTAAGCTAAAGCCTGAAGAAGGCATTTGGATGACCGAGGTTGAAAAACCTGAAATGGGTCATAATGATCTTCTTATTCGTATTAAGAAAACCGCAATTTGTGGTACTGACGTACATATCTACAACTGGGATGAGTGGTCACAAAACACAATCCCAGTACCTATGGTAGTAGGTCACGAATACGTGGGTGAAGTTGTTGGCATTGGCCAAGAAGTTCGTGGTTTTGAAATCGGCGACCGTGTATCTGGCGAAGGTCACATCACATGTGGTCACTGTCGTAACTGTCGTGGCGGCCGTACTCACCTTTGTCGTAACACAACAGGTGTTGGTGTTAACCGCACTGGTGCGTTCTCTGAGTTCCTTGTGATTCCTGCGTTCAACGCATTTAAGATCCCTGCAGAAATCTCTGACGATCTAGCTTCAATCTTTGACCCGTTTGGTAACGCAGTACACACAGCACTTTCTTTCGACCTAGTTGGCGAAGACGTGCTAATTACTGGTGCTGGCCCAATCGGTATCATGGCTGCAGCTGTTGCTAAGCACGTTGGTGCTCGTCACGTTGTAATCACTGATGTAAACGAGTACCGCCTAGATCTTGCTAAGAAAATGGGTGTGACTCGCGCAGTAAACGTGATGGAAGAGAAGCTTGAAGACGTAATGTCTGATCTTGGCATGACTGAAGGCTTCGATGTAGGCCTAGAAATGTCTGGTAACCCATCTGCGTTCAACAGCATGCTGACTAACATGAACCACGGCGGTAAGATCTCTCTACTAGGTATTCCACCATCAGACATGGCAGTAGACTGGAACCAAGTAATCTTTAAAGGCTTGGTTATCAAAGGTATCTACGGTCGTGAGATGTTCGAAACTTGGTACAAGATGGCTTCATTGATTCAATCTGGCCTAGATCTAACACCAATCATTACTCACCACTTCAAGGTTGATGACTTCCAAAAAGGCTTTGACGCTATGCGTAGCGGGCTTTCAGGAAAGGTTATCCTTGATTGGGAATAGTCTAAATTAGGCTCTCATTAGCAAAAGGCGACAGGTTAAATTGTCGCCTTTTTTACGTCTAAAACCGCTAAATAACGCTCGATTACAGTGGCTGTCGCCATTTTGTCGCCATTAATTTTCTAAAGGATTGAGGTGAACTGCCTGCATCAAATGCTCGGGAGCAAAGTGAGAATACGCCATTGTCTGCTCAATTTTTGTGTGACCTAGAATCCGCTGTAACACCAAAATATCCCCTTTATTCATCATAAAGTGCGAAGCAAATGTATGCCGTAGAACATGCGTTGCTTGCCCACTTGGAACATGATTAGGTAAAGCCCTTTTAATGTAGCGCCAGGCATCCTTATAAGTAGTGTCAAAAATCTTATGGTCGTTCACTGCGATATCTAAGATCTCATGATACAAAGCAGGTGAGATGGGCACACTTCGATTTCTCTTACCTTTTGTCTCGGTGTAAGTTAGCTTGAATTCAGCTACTTGTGAACGGGTAAGAGTGAGAGCTTCACTTATACGAGCACCGGTGGCTAAGCAAATCTTAGAGATTACAATGAGCTGTGGAATCGAGACTGTAATTACGCGGTTGAAATTCTTCAGGTTAAATAGGAACTCTTCAATTTGTGGCTTGGTTAGATATGCCAGGTTCTTCTCGCTAGTTTTGATTGTATCGATAGCTTCAATCGGGTTGGGGTATTTCCATTGATTGTACTTGATTAGTTTCTTGAACATTCCCTTTAGATAAATCAATTCCATGTTATGTGTTGTTGGTGAAATCTCAACAGATTTATTTTTGCCACGGTAAGGTATTCGTGTTGCACGATAGTCCAAGTAGTCTCGTTCTTTAAGGTGGTAGGCAATCGGGTTACCTAATCCTTCAATTGTTTTGGCTATCAGATCCCGAGCTTGCTGATCCGCACCAGTAGTTTTGGACACTGAGTTAAGTGAGTACAATCACTAATGAGGTGAACCATAACAAGCAAGAAGAAACGTATTATCCATTCTCCTGAATTTAAAGCCGAAACCCTGAAGTTGGCAGAGAAAGTGGGAGTCGCTACAGCTGCAAGACAGCTCTCGTTACATGAATCTCAGATCTATGGTTGGCGAAAAGCCACAAAGAAGAATTCTAATATTAGCCAACGAGAACAAGAATTGGCCGTTGAAGTCGCTAAGCTAAAAAGGCAGTTGGCAGAGCAAGCAGAAGAGCTAGACATCGTAAAAAAGGCCGCCACCTACTTCGCGAAAAATCTAAAGTAAATTGCTATGAATTTATGCTCGAACACCTGCTGAGTTTCAGTATTTCCCGTATGGCTAAGGTGTTCAGAGTTTCTTGAAGTGGGTTTTATTATTGGGTTGAGAACCGCCACAAGGCGATTCAACGTGAGACAGAGCGCCAAAAGCTTGATACCAAGGTAAAAGAAGCCTTTGACGTTAGCAAAGAATGAGATGGCTCAGACGTATTCAGAAAGAACTGGCAGAGAGCGGTGATAACCATAATGTTAAGACCATTGCCGCCAGTATGAAACGTCAGGATTTAGTAGCGAAAGCAGCACGCAAGTTTAAGTGTACAACGGACAGTAAGCATAAAATGCCCGTTGCTCCGAACTTGCTCGCTCAAGATTTTAACGCAACGGCTCCGAATCAAAAATGGGCAGGAGACATTACTTATGTTGCCACAAGCGAAGGCTGGCTGTACTTAGCTGTCATTATTGACCTATATTCAAGGCAAGTAATTAGTTGGTCTATGGATACGAGAATGACGGCCTCACTGGTCTGTGATGCCTTATCGATGGCTTTATTCCGTCGAGGATTCCCTGAGCAGGTTATAACTCATAGCGATCGAGGTAGTCAGTACTGCTCGAAAGACTATTTCAATTGCCATTACGCTGAAAGTTGTTACCCATTCACCGCTACACTTGATTATTTTCAATACGTTAAGTGCAAATACTACTAATCTGTCCAAGGTTTAGAGGACCTTGAACATATTAGGTATACACAAGCTTA
>NZ_JBFRPK010000056.1:0-36023 GCF_041471965.1 Vibrio sp. 10N.261.51.A3 | reverse complement strand
CTGACTTCAAAACTAATATTCATTCGAAAATGAACATGTAATTCTAAAGCTATTATCTTTCCAACAGAAAGATAATGAATTGACTGTGCCGATTAACTACAAGTAGTTAAACGTATTGGTCACTCAGTTCATTGAAATCATTTTGTTACCGAAGTAACTGTTATTACGCTCTTTCGAAAAAGAACCAATAACGTTTTGATATTCATCAACGAGTGCCCACACAGATTGATAGGTTTAAATTGTTAAAGAGCTTAACTTCTTGAGCGTTCCTTTTAAGTAAGGAGCCTCTCGAAGTGGACGGCCATTCTAGCGAATTAACATTCAGTGTCAAACACTTTTTGAAAATTAATTTTTTGTCGCTTTCCGTCTTACTGATTCCTGCTGAAGCCTTGTGGCGTCTGCCGTCTCAGTGGTGTCGCATTATAGGGAACCCTCTCAGCTTAGCAACTACTTTTTCATAAAAAATGAATAAATAGGGGTTAACTGCCTAATAGTTCACCTAAACGTAAAAAAGAGAGCATTTCTGCTCTCTTTTTGCTCAAAACCTAAGGGTATTGTTAGATAAATGCGTAAGCATCCGCGTACATATGGTCGCGCTTTGCTTCTTTATTCTGAGTAAATAGGTCTCTTGCAGCGCCCGCCATTTCAAAACGACCCGCAATATAGATATCGAAATCAGCTAATGATTCGAAACTTTGCGTGATAGCCTCAAGCACATTACCTGTTTGGCCGTGCCAAACTTCCGGTGCTTCTTCTACTACCGGTACAAAGTGCACATTGCTATGCTTTTCTGCAATGCCAACCAGCTCTTCTTTCGCATACAGCTGGCACTCATCTTTTGCGCCCCAGTATAGGTAGATCTCTTTCGAGCTATTTTGCGCGATGCAGTGATCAAGAATAGAGCGCACGTAGCTGAAGCCAGTACCACCAGCAATAAGTAATAGAGGGCGATCGCTTTCTTCTTTGATCCAAGCATCTCCGTGTGGAGCATCAATCGCAATATCGCCATCTTCAGCTTGTGCCTTCTTCATCGCTTCAACGACTTCTAATGCGTAAGCATTATGCTCGGCAGCACCAATATGTAGCTCAAGCTCACCTTCGTGGCGGCAAGGGCTACTTGCGATAGAGAATGGGCGCTTATCTTTCTCGCCCATCTCAACCATCAGGTACTGGCCCGCTTTAAAATCGACCGGTGTTTCTGGGTGAAGTAGGATTTGGTAAGTATTACAAGCCAAAGGCTCGATAGACTTCACTTTACATTTAATAGTCATGTTCTTCCTCTTACTAACCCTTAATCGGCAAAGGTTAGAACTAAATTACTTTCTGCAAATGCTTGGCAAGCAAAAATCCAGCCTTGTTGCTGCTCTTTCTCTGTGAGCATGGGTTCAAGGTGGTAACTCACTTGCCCTTCTAATTTTTTGCACATACACATTGCGCATGCGCCAACTTGGCAACGGTTTGGGAAATAGATATCGCTGTTGAGCGCAGCATCCAAGACCGTTTGCCCTTTTTCTACTGTGAAACTGATGTTTTCTGGGTATAAGACTACTTGGTAGCTCATGAAATTCCTAGTTGTTCCCAGATGCTATCAATCTTTTTCACGACATCAGGATCTTTTGTGATTGGAACACCCCACTCACGCAGGCATTCACCTTCCCACTTATTGGTCGCATCGAGGCCCATTTTTGAGTGTCCAGTTTCGTTCTGTAGGAATAACGTATCTCTCGCCGGATCCATCCTGGTCGTTACAGCCCAAATGATGTCATTCCAATCACTCACGTTGACATCACCGTCACACACGATAACAAACTTGTTCTCATCAAATTGAGACCAAACCGCTTCCATGATTTTCTTACCATTACCGGCAGCTTGCTTATCAATAGACACCACAACCATGCTGGCATTGTCGTTTTGCAGGTGAATATCAATAATTTCAGGATGAACTTTGGTTAACTCAGCCAAGCTACCTTCTATATGTTCACTATTTACAGGTGCTGTTTGGACATCTGGCGATAACGCTAACTCTGCGTCCCACTTCTTAGTGATATCTAGACCCATCTTAGAACCTAACCCAACCACGGGTGAGGCAAAATCCAATGAATCGATCGGCGTGTTCTCTATCATCAGGCTATCGCGTGACGGCTCCATATGTTCGCACATCGCTGCGGTTACTTGAGACCAATCGCGTGCATTCACATCTTCATCGCACACAAATACAAATTTGGTGTACATGAATTGGCGTAAGAAAGACCATACACCCATCATTACTCGCTTAGCGTGACCTGGGTATTGCTTCTTCATGGTCACTACTGCCATTCGGTACGAACAACCTTCAGGCGGTAGATAGAAATCTTCAATCTCTGGGAACTGCTTTTGAAGAATAGGCACAAACACTTCATTGAGCGCAACACCCAATACCGCAGGCTCATCAGGTGGACGGCCAGTATAGGTGCTGTGATAGATAGGGTTCTCGCGCATGGTTACATGAGTAATAGTAAACACATGGTGCTTTTCTTTCTCGTTATAGTAACCAGTATGATCTCCGTAAGGCCCTTCATCTGCGAATTCATTCGGGTCGATGTAACCTTCCATCACGATTTCTGCACTTGCAGGAACTTCTAAGTCGTTGCTGATTGATTTAACGACCTCAGTTTTACTACCACGCAGTAAGCCTGCAAACGCGTACTCTGATAAAGTATCCGGCACTGGCGTAACCGCACCAAGAATGGTGGCAGGGTCAGCACCAAACGCTACCGATACCGGAAATGGTTTACCTGGGTTGGTTTCCATCCAATCACGCAGATCCAGTGCTCCACCACGGTGGGCTAACCAACGCATGATGATTTTATTCTTGCCGATCTTCTGTTGACGATAGATGCCTAAGTTTTGGCGTTTCTTGTTTGGACCACGAGTAACCGTTAAACCCCATGTTAGCAATGGCGCGACATCGTCAGCCCAACAGCTCATCACCGGGATTTTATCTAGGTCGACGTCATCGCCTTGCCATACCACTTGTTGGCAAGCCGCTTTGCGAAGGCGTTTAGCCGGCATATTTAAGACTTGCTTAAATACAGGCAGTTTATCAAGAGCGTCTTTAAAGCCTTTTGGTGGCTCAGGTTCTTTTAGGTAAGCAAGCAACTTGCCCACTTCACGCAGTTCTTTGACTTCTTGACGCCCCATACCAATAGCAACACGGTTGGGTGTACCAAATAGGTTGGTCAAAACAGGCATGTCATAGCCTACTGGATTTTCAAACAAAAGAGCCGGGCCACCAGCACGTAGAGTACGGTCGCTAATCTCGGTCATTTCGTAGTCTGGATCGACTGGGTGAGAAATGCGTTTCAACTGACCAATACTTTCAAGATGGTCGATAAAATCACGTAAATCTTTAAAACTCATAGGACTTCTACATGCTGATTATTCTGCGCTCAGTATATCAAAAAGGGTGACGCTGAGATCCCCCTTTTTAGTGTGGTTATTGAGAGGCAAAATCCACTTTACGGTAATGCTTGCTCGATCAAAGAGCTCTTCACCTGAGGGTTATCATTGACGAGATCTTGCAACCATCGCGTATGACCTTGTTTGGCGAGTTCACGCGCGACTAATGGTGCTTCATCAGCAATCGCCATCCTAGAGACAAGGAACAGCTTCACCTCTTCTGATAAGGGGTTAACTTTGGTAAGCAAAGTAATCGCTTCATCTTTCAAACGCGGGTTCTTAGTCGCGGCCATCACCTGTTCAAGCGCGAACGTTTGTTTGGTTTCAGCAAGGCGAACTAGCTCAGCTTGGCTATGATAATCGGCCTTCATTCGCCATAGAATCTTGTAGACCTCTGGGTCTTCGCTCACTTGCGCTAATCGCACCACCACCTCAGTAGAGGGTAACCAGCTAACAATAGAAGATGCGGTGAGTTGCTTAGTTAGGTAATCAACCGCTTCAGGAGACAAACTGTCTAGCTCTCTAATGAGCAACGCTTCTCGCGTTTGAACTTGATATTCAGATCCAGATAACCACTCTTTTAGGTCGAGTTCCTGTTTCTCTGCATCTAGCACAAATACCAATGTCTTCTGATCTTGACGCCATTGTTTGATAAGGCGATTAGCAATTGAAGGGTAGTTAAAGGCAGGTACCGTAAACTCATAGCCATCTCCACGCTCTAATACTTGATAAGTGGGCGTGATAGCGAGTTGCTGCTCAATGAAGATAGACATCTTGGGGGTGAGTACGATTTTTTGCTGTTCAAGCTTCTTCAAGAGTTGGTAACGAGCCACCTCTTGCTGGGGAAATGTCAGGCGCTCAAGCGCAAAGCGTAGCGAATTGACTTCGTCACGTACGACAAGCTCGAGTAGTTCAGCAGTTTTCAGTTTTACTTGATCATTCTCAAGCCAAGACTCTACTGTAAGTGGAGACATCTCGGTGGCATAGCTCATACCAACCGGTGAAAATAACAGTGAAGTAGACAGGAGTAATGATGACAACAGTCCATGTTGCATTTTAACTTCCTTGTAACACTTTTACTCATTCTGCAAGCTGGCGCTACAAAATGCAAATAAAAAGCGCCACCCGAGGGCAGCGCTTATTAAATAACGATCAGCTAATCAATATTACTGACGACGCATTGCGTCAAAGAACTCATCGTTCGTTTTCGTCATTGCTAGCTTGTCGATAAGGAATTCCATTGCGTCGATTTCGCCCATTGGGTGAACAATCTTACGTAGGATCCACATCTTCTGTAGTTCATCGTTCTTGGTAAGAAGCTCTTCACGACGAGTACCAGAGCGGTTGAAATCAATCGCTGGGAATACGCGTTTTTCAGCAATCTTACGGTTAAGGTGCAGTTCCATGTTACCTGTACCTTTGAATTCTTCGTAGATAACTTCATCCATCTTAGAACCAGTATCAACCAGTGCTGTTGCGATGATCGTTAAGCTACCGCCTTCTTCTACGTTACGTGCCGCACCGAAGAAACGCTTTGGACGATGTAGAGCATTCGCGTCAACACCACCAGTAAGAACTTTACCTGATGAAGGAATCACAGTGTTGTAAGCACGAGCTAGACGAGTAATAGAATCCAGTAGGATAACTACGTCTTTCTTGTGTTCAACAAGGCGTTTCGCTTTCTCGATAACCATTTCTGCAACTTGTACGTGGCGAGATGCTGGCTCATCGAATGTTGAAGCAACTACTTCGCCTTTAACTAGACGCTGCATTTCTGTTACTTCTTCTGGACGCTCATCGATAAGTAGAACCATTAGTTCACACTCAGGATGGTTACGTGCAATGCTTTGAGCAATGTTTTGCAGAAGCATTGTCTTACCCGCTTTAGGCGGAGCAACAATCAGACCACGCTGACCTTTACCAATTGGAGATGCAAGGTCAAGAATACGAGCCGTAATATCTTCAGTCGCACCATTACCCGCTTCCATCACCATACGTTCGTTAGCGTGAAGAGGAGTAAGGTTTTCGAAAAGAATCTTGTTACGAGCGTTGTCTGGCTTGTCGTAGTTAACCGTGTTTACTTTAAGCAGTGCAAAGTAACGCTCACCGTCTTTAGGTGGACGGATTTTACCGCCAATAGAGTCACCTGTACGTAGGTTAAAACGACGAATTTGGCTTGGTGATACGTAGATATCATCTGGGCCAGCCAGGTATGAACTGTCGGCGCTACGTAGGAAACCAAAACCGTCTTGAAGAATTTCTAGAACACCATCACCAAAGATGTCTTCACCACTTTTTGCATGCGCTTTAAGGATGGAGAAGATAATGTCTTGTTTTCTTAGGCGAGCTTGATTTTCAAGACCTAAGCTTTCGCTAAGTTTAACAAGCTCAGACACAGGTCTGTTCTTCAGTTCAGTAAGATTCATAGTGGTGGAAGTTTGTTTAGTCAAAATAGGATCTGTTTTCTTGAGTTAAGAAGGATTTGGTCACAGGATCGACCAAGAAGAGAAATTCGTTCAATTAACGTGCGATAAATTAGCACTAAAACTAAGACTAGTCCATAGCTTAGAAAAAACAAAACCGCGCATTTGTTAACTGCACGGTTTCTTTTCAAATGCTGACCTGATTAAAGGTTAGCGTCTAAGAACTCTTTAAGTTGAGTTTTAGATAATGCACCAACTTTAGTCGCTGCTACGCCGCCATCTTTGAAAAGAAGTAGCGTTGGAATACCGCGAATACCAAACTTTGGTGGAGTACCAGCATTTTGGTCGATATTTAATTTACCGATTGTGAGCTTGCCTTCGTACTCGTCTGCGATTTCATCAAGAATCGGCGCAATCATTTTACATGGACCACACCATTCTGCCCAAAAATCAACAAGAACAGGGCCTGCAGCATTGATTACATCGTTATCAAAACCGTCATCAGTTAGCTGCAAAATCTTATCACTCATCTTCCACTCCAATGTATTTTTTAGAACTGGTTGGATGATAACCAGTAAATAGATGCCCTATTGGAATGTATTTACTTTCGTATTGCAAGCTTAAGCTGATATTCTATAGCAATGAAAAAGACGCATATCACAGAGCAAAAGTTCGCCGACTTGGATTTACTTCCGCAAGTCATTGAAGGATTGGAGAAAAAAGGGTTCGATTATTGTACCCCTATCCAAGCCTTGGCGCTCCCGGTACTGCTCACCGGCCAAGACATTGCAGGCCAGGCCCAAACGGGTACTGGTAAAACGCTTGCGTTTCTTACTGCTACTTTTAACCACCTGCTAAAAACATCTGAGCATGAAGGGCGTAAGCCTAACCAGCCACGTGCGATTATTATGGCACCAACGCGTGAACTCGCGATTCAGATCTACAACGATGCTGACTCTCTGGTTGAAAGCACAGGTATCAAGGCAGCACTTGCTTACGGTGGCGAAAGCTACGACAAGCAACTAGGTAAAATCGAAGAAGGCGCAGATATCTTAATTGGTACGACTGGCCGCATCATCGATTTCTACAAGCAGAAGGTATTTAACCTTAACCACATTCAAGCTGTTGTTCTTGACGAAGCTGATCGCATGTTCGATCTTGGTTTCATCAAAGACATCCGCTTCTTGTTCCGCCGTATGCCTGAGCCAAAAGATCGCCTGAACATGCTGTTCTCTGCGACATTGTCTTACCGCGTACAAGAGCTAGCGTTCGAACACATGCACAACCCAGAGCATGTTGTTGTTGAGCCAGAGCGTAAAACAGGTCACCGCATTCAGGAAGAGCTGTTCTACCCATCAAACGAACACAAAATGGCACTGCTGCAGACTCTAGTTGAAGAAGAGTGGCCAGAGCGCGCTATCATCTTCGCTAACACTAAGCACAAATGTGAGTCTGTTTGGGGTCACCTAGCTGCAGATGGTCACCGTGTTGGCCTGCTAACTGGCGATGTTCCTCAGAAGAAACGTGAAAAGATTCTTGAGCAATTCACTAAAGGTGATGTTGACCTGCTTGTCGCAACCGACGTTGCAGCACGTGGTCTACACATTCCTCAAGTAACACACGTATTCAACTTCGACCTACCTGATGACTGTGAAGATTACGTTCACCGTATCGGCCGTACAGGTCGTGCTGGTGCAAGTGGTCACTCGATCAGCTTTGCTTGTGAAGATTACGCAATCAACTTGCCACCAATCGAAGAATACATTGAGCACGCGATCCCTGTGTCTGACTACGATGCTTCTGCACTGCTAGAAGATCTACCAGCACCATTGCGCTTACGTACACGTAACCCGCAACAACGCCGCTCAAACAACAATGGCCCACGCAACGGGAACCGTAAACCAAACCAGAACCGTCGCCCACGCCAACCGCGTCATAACAAGGAAGCTTAGTCGCTTATGAGTCAAACAGTGTCACCCCCGCTTTACGCTGCAATCGACCTCGGGTCGAACAGTTTTCATATGCTCGTTGTGCGTCATATCGATGGCAGCGTACAAACCATGGCTAAAATTAAGCGCAAAGTGCGTTTAGCTGCAGGCTTAGATGAAAATAATGCGCTTAGTACAGAAGCCATGCAGCGCGGTTGGGACTGTTTGAGTCTCTTTGCAGAGCGACTTCAAGATATTCCGAAAGAAAATATCCGCATTGTCGGTACAGCGACCCTACGTACTGCTATCAATGTGGATATATTTCTAGAGAAAGCGAACCAGATCCTTGGTTACGACATCAATGTTATCTCCGGAGAAGAAGAAGCTGCGACTATCTATAAAGGCGTAGCACACACTTCTGGTGGCAGCGGCCGCCGACTGGTTGTTGATATTGGTGGCGCAAGCACCGAGATGATCATTGGTGAAGGCTTCTCAGCGAAAGCACTAACCAGCCTAAAGATGGGCTGTGTTACTTGGCTTGAGCGCCACTTTAAAAACCGCCAATTAACCGCTACCAACTTTAACAACGCCATTGAAGCGGCGAAGTCGACGTTGGCTCCTATCCTAGATAGCTACACTGATATCGGATGGGATGTGTGTGTGGGCGCCAGCGGTACCGTTCAAGCACTGCAAGAGATCATGTTGGCGCAAGGCATGGATGAAGTGATTACTCATGCCAAACTTAAGCGTCTACAGAAACAAGCGATGATTACTGAGCGCTTGGAAGAGCTAGAAATCGAAGGACTTACCCTTGAACGCGCATTAGTGTTCCCGAGTGGCCTTTCCATTCTTATTGCTATTTTTGAGTTGCTTGAAATAGATTCAATGACACTCGCAGGCGGCGCACTCCGTGAAGGCCTAGCCTACGAGATGGTTGATGAGCTTCGCCAAGAAGATATCCGAGCGCGTACCATTAAGAGTGTTCAATCACGCTACCAAATGGACGTAAGCTACGGTGAACAAGTTGCTGTAGTCGCACAAACGCTGCTAGACCAAGCGGGCGCCGAAGCGTGGGTTTCAGAACCTCAAGCTGGTGTGCTATTGCAAACGGCAGCTAAGCTTCACGAGATTGGTTTAACCATCGATTTCAAAAAAGGCGGTGAGCACAGCGCTTATCTGCTGCAGAACTTAGACCTACCTGGCTTTACTCGAGCGCAAAAGCACTACTTGGGTGAGTTAACTCGTCGCTACCGTGAACAGTTAACCTCATTACCAGAGCAACACGCTATCTCAGGTACCAGCAGCAAGCGTATCTTACGTATTCTGCGTTTGGCTATTTTGTTGACTCACCGTCGTAACCCAGACCTTGAGCCACAAGTGACACTGACAGCCAATGGTGACAACTTAACGCTCACCATCGATAAGCAATGGCTTGCGAGTAATCCACTGACCGCAGCTGAACTAGAGATCGAATCCAACCGTCAAACAGACATTGGTTGGCCTCTGACGATCGCAGAGTCGTAATTCTTACACTTGTTTAGATACACAAAAGGCCTTCACAATTGAAGGCCTTTTTATTACTCACTTCCCTGCACGCTTCCTTTGCACACTTTATCTCATTCGCTCCATTACGAGAGTGCTCACTTCGAACCATCGAATTATTCCGATTGAATAGGAAATGCTTTCTTCCACTTTTTACGGCGATAGTCGCTGTATACACAGTAGAGTTTGAAGGTGATAAGGATGAACATGGCGAGACTCATAATGACAAAGAGCCGCCATTCTACAAACGTACACGTTCACCACATCACCAAAGGATTACCATTCAATAATAACGATATCAAGAAAACATAAACCAATAACTTATCAACAACTTAGAATGAAAAGGCAAGTTGCCTGGGTAGTGCATTTGAAGATAAAGAGGGAGAAAAATCGCTAGAGAAGAGAAGAAAAATAGAGGGGAATAAGCGCCCTTCAACGAAAATCAAAGGGCACTGAATGATTAAGGTCTTATCGAACTATCGATAGTAAAAAGCTATACGTTCACGCCTGTCGCTTTAAAGTCAGGGTTCACTGCGGTTAGCTTTCTAACAATGTAGTTAAGAAGCACACCGTACATAGGCACGAACAAGCCTAAGCTGATGATAAGTTTGAATCCGTAATCGACTAAGGCAATCTCAGTCCAATGCTCGGCCATGAATGGATCTGGGCTTTGGTAGAAAGCAATCGCAAAGAAAGCGATGGTATCAATAGCATTACCGAATAACGTTGAGCATGTTGGGGCTACCCACCACTGTTTAAGCTGACGTAGGCGGTTGAAAACATGCACATCCAAAATCTGACCTAATAAATAAGCCATGAAGCTCGCCGCGGCGATACGTGCAACAAACAAGTTGAACTCACCTAGTTGGCTAAAGCCTTGGAATGAACCTTCAAAGAACACCACTGACAAGAAATAAGAAACGGCCAGCGCTGGTAACATCACTAAGAAAATGATTTTACGGGCAAGCTGCGCGCCAAAAATACGTACGGTCAGATCGGTCGCTAGAAAGATAAACGGGAAAGTGAAAGCACCCCAAGTGGTATGCATACCGAAGACGGTAAAAGGTAGCTGAACCAGATAGTTGCTTGACGCAATAATCACCAAATGGAACAAAACTAATAGTGCTAGGGCTTTGCGCTGTTGCGCAGGGGTAAAGTTACTCATGCTGTACCTTTTTAGTTTGGTTTGGGGGTGAGGGAACCCAAATCGAGTCATTTCTTCGAATAATCCAAGAAAGCTCTTACCAATAATGTGAATTAAAAAATGTATCTAAAAATTGCTCTGTTGAACGGCGGGCGATTATACATTAATCAATATTGGCTGCAACGGTGAGAACAAACGCAAACGTTTATTCTCACTTTTATTGGTAAATGGCTTTAGAAACTATGTGTTAAAACACTAGGTTTTAGAAGCGATGCTAAAAGTTAAAAACCGCGCTTGAAAAGCGTCGCGAGATAATCAAACTCTTCTCGGCTTTCTTCAGCGTTTAGCGACTCAAACCAGATTGATTCACTGTAGTGCTCAGACTTTAAGAACATTCGACAATCTTCAAAATCAATCAACCAAGAATGCATATCGGCGTCCCATTGCTTTTCAACAACAGACGCTGACAGTAACGCCACCAGCTTTTCACCTAATACTTCGTAAGAATCAAAATCAAAACTTGGAGACGTAATCAATAAACGCCCTTCCTCAGCTAAATATTCTCTTAAGCCAAATTCTGTTTGTGTTGTCATGTCCCTATCAACCTTATTCTTTTTCTATTAGTTAGACGTTTCTTGCAAACTAGCCGTGTGTGGTGATGTGTTCTTGAATCAAATCTAGGAATGGGTCTGCGTACTTATCCAGTTTACGTTGACCAACACCGTTGACTGCCAGCATCTCTCCGTATGAGGTAGGCAGTATTTCAGCCATATCAATCAAGGTCGCATCACTGAATACCACGTATGGTGGTAAGCCATCTTCATCTGCAATCGACTTACGCAGCTTACGCAGTTTCGCAAACAGCTTCTTATCGTAATTCTTGCTGCTTAACTTATCGGACTTAGCATTACGCACCGCTGTATCTAAACGAGGAACAGCCAATTCCAAAGACATCTCACCGCGCAGCAGCGGGCGGGCTTCTTCGGTTAACTGTAAAGTTGAGTTACGAGTGATGTTCTGGAACAGCAAGCCTTTATGAATCAGCTGACGGAAGATACTGATCCAGTAATCATGACTGTGATCGCGGCCAATACCGTAGGTAGATAGCTTATCGTGACCATTATCACGGACACGAATATTCTGCATACCACGCATCACTTCGACTACGTAGCCCATACCAAACGACTGATTGACACGGTACACACAAGACAACGCCTTCTGCGCTTCTTTAGTCGCATCAAAATGCTTAGGTGGATCGAGGCAGATATCGCAGTTGCCACATTGCTTCTCACGATATTCGCCAAAGTAATTAAGCAGAACCTGACGACGACAAGTTTGCGCTTCAGCAAAGGCACTCATCGCGTTCAGCTTGTGCATTTCAACTTGTTTCTGTGGGCCTTCTTCTTTCTCATCCAGCATGCGACGCAGCCACCCCATATCAGCAGGGTCAAACAGCATCATAGCTTCTGCAGGCAAGCCATCACGACCCGCACGGCCAGTCTCTTGATAGTAAGATTCGATGTTACGTGGTATATCAAAATGCACCACAAAGCGTACATTGGGTTTATTGATACCCATACCAAACGCCACAGTCGCCACAACGATCTGAATATCATCGCGTTGGAAGGCCTCTTGCACATAAGCACGCTCATCGGTGTCCATTCCGGCATGATAACCCGCCGCACGAAGACCGTTATTGCACAGCTTCTCGGTCACCATTTCCACTTTTTTACGGCTACCACAGTAGATAATGCCGCAATTACCTTTCTGTGTTTCTAGGTAGCGAACCACCTGAGACACTGGCTTGTGTTTCTCTACAAGGTTGTAACGAATATTAGGACGATCGAAGCTGCCTAAATAAGTGTGCGGCTCCACCAACTGCAAACGCGAGATAATATCTTTGCGCGTCGCATCGTCAGCGGTTGCCGTTAGCGCCATATAAGGTACATGCGGGAAGTACTGTTTAAGTTGCCCCAATGATGCATATTCAGGGCGGAAGTCGTGTCCCCACTGAGAGATACAGTGCGCTTCATCGACTGCGATCATTGAAAGAGGAAGCCCTTGTAGACGCTCGATAAAGTCACGCATCAACACCCGCTCTGGCGAAACATAGACCATTTTCAATTGGCCTGAGTTCATGCGATTAAACACCGAGATTAGCTTTTCTCTTGGCATCGACGAGTTAATGCACTCAGCAGCGACGCCATTGGCCTTCAATTGGTCAACTTGGTCTTTCATTAGCGAGATCAGTGGTGAGATAACCAAAGTTAACCCTTCACGAACCAAGGCCGGAATTTGATAACACAGCGACTTACCGCCACCAGTTGGCATAATCACCAAGCTATCTTTGCCTTCAACGGCAAGATCGATGACCTCTTGCTGACCATCGCGAAAACTTTGATAACCAAAGACATCTTGTAAGATGTTTTGCGCATCATTCGCGGGAGTCGGTATTTGCTCAGCAATCAGAGTGGCGGTCATTGTGGTTCCTAATCGAGGTATAAAATCAGCCAGCATCATTCGCAAGCAAGGCGCACATTGTAGAGGGGAACGCTGGTGAATTAAACCGCAAATTGTTAGGTGAAAAGGGTTAACGCTCCTATACTGACCAACTCTCTTATAAATCTTATTAATAAGCACTCAATGCTAGAGAAAGTTGTATGACCCCTGAAGAACAACAACGTACTCGCCAAGGAATCTTGCTTGCCGTCGGCGCTTACACCATGTGGGGGATCGCCCCTATATATTTCAAATCTTTAAGTGACGTCTCCCCGCTAGAGATCCTTAGCCACCGTGTAGTTTGGTCTTTTTTCCTACTCGCTTTCTTACTGCATATTGGTCGCAGCTGGCGCAAGGTTCGTGACACCTTAACCTCAAAACCAAAAATGCTTTATTTGGTGGCGACTTCGATCTTGGTGGGTGCCAATTGGCTCATTTTTATCTGGGCGGTTAATTCCAATCATATGCTCGATGCCAGCTTAGGGTATTACATCAACCCACTGATTAACGTCTTGCTTGGGATGCTGTTCCTTGGCGAACGTTTACGCAGACTACAGTGGTGTGCGGTTGCGCTAGCGGCTGTCGGAGTCCTTATCCAATTGATAGCCTTTGGCTCAATTCCTATTGTCGCTATCGCATTAGCCTTTAGTTTTGGTTTCTACGGCTTGCTACGTAAGAAAGTTAGCTTAGAGGCACAAACAGGTTTGTTCATTGAAACCCTAGTAATGTTGCCTCTCGCTGCAACGTACTTACTGTTTATTGCCGATAGTCCAACCTCAGACTTATCAATGAACCCGATGCAGCTCAACCTATTACTGGTTGCTGCTGGTGTGATTACAACCATCCCTTTACTGTGTTTTACGGGTGCAGCTACGCGATTAAAACTATCGACACTGGGTTTCTTCCAGTACATCGGTCCAAGCTTAATGTTCTTATTGGCCGTGCTGATTTATGGTGAAGCCTTTACGTCAGACAAAGCTGTTACCTTTGCCTTTATTTGGGGGGCATTAGTGGTATTCAGCTTTGATGGTTTGAGTAACAACAAGAAGAACAAACAAGCTAAACAAAAGAACTGATCGTTTTTTACAAGACAACTGCGAGTGACGAAGATAAGCTTGGTTGAATTGATGACTATTTAACCAAGCTTTTTTGTACCATGGATAAAGTCCACTACTACTCTACCCCAACAGAAGATATCAGCCTGATCCAAGCTCAATACCAAGAGTTTGCCTTTCAGCGCCACTATCATTTGGACTTTCACATCGGCTTAATTACCCAAGGGCAGCAAAAATTCGCCTATAAAGGGACGAGCCATCATGTCGGTGCAGGCCAAGTTGTTATCATGCCACCTGATGAGCTGCATGATGGGCACTCCAAACTCGATTCAGGTTATCAAGTCAGCGTGTTTGCAGTTTCTCCCCAATGGTTTCAAGATCTTGCCGATCCCAAGCAAAATGGTCACACATTAGGCTTTTCAGAGTTGATCCTCTCCGATCAAGCTGCGTTTTTACAATTGTGTAACCTACACCGTCTTTTAATAACTCAAAACATCAGCCAACTCGCTCAAGATTGCTTACCATTCGAGGGATTCTCGACGATCGTCGATCGTTATGCCAAATTTGGATCGAAGAGTGACATCAAACTGGGCAATCAATCGATTGATACACTCAAAGACTATTTGATGGCGAATTTGGATCAGCCAGTGCGATTAGAACAACTGTCTGAGCTGTGCGGCTTAACCACAACTCAATTCCAACGCCACTTTAAGAACAGAATGGGTATCACCCCTTACGCGTGGCTGAGCCGTTTGCGTATGGAACAGAGCATGCGCCTGATTAAATCTGGGATCTGTGGTACTAAGGTCGCGCACCAAGTAGGCTTCTATGATCAAGCACACTTCTCCAAAGCATTCAAAACCACATTCGGCGTACCACCTTCACAAATCAACTAAGTGTTGATAATTTACAATTGCTCGATTTCAAATCGCGGTAAGCTACGCTCAATACGATTACTTATTTAATAATAGCGGCAACGTTATTGAGAACTGACATGAACGAAGTCACCATACTGATCACCCTCGCCTCTATCCATTTCATCGCTTTGATGAGCCCCGGCCCAGACTTTGCGTTAGTCGTGCAAAATGCGACACGCCACGGCAGACAAACAGGCTTGTACATTGCGCTTGGTTTATCTTGCGGGATCTTACTGCATTCGTTGCTGAGCCTGACGGGAATCAGTTACCTAGTCCACCAGCAACCAACCCTATTTGCCATTATCCAATTGGCTGGCGGTAGCTACTTGCTCTACTTAGGCTACGGTGCCCTCAAAGCAACCTGGCAAATCATTCAGAACCACGACGATGACGACGATACCATCAATGCCAAAGATCTTATTTTGACCAACAAGCGTCAGGCATTTTCGAAAGGGTTTGCGACCAATATTCTCAACCCAAAGGCTTTGGTGTTCTTTATCAGCTTGATGTCGAGCTTAGTGCCTGCCGACATGTCTCTATCAGGTAAAGGTTTTGCGCTTATCATCCTGTTTGGTCTGTCTCTGTTTTGGTTTTCACTACTGGCGTGGATGCTTTCGACTAAGGCTCTACAGAAGAAACTGAGCGAAGCAACGGTATACATCGATGGCTTATGTGGCGTCGTATTCAGCCTGATTGGCGCGAGTATTCTTTGGCAGTCGCTGTCCGGTTTAATCGCTTAAATTCGAATCAAGATTACAATTCGTTAACAACGCACTGGCTATCTAATCTTTCCACTGCCAATCTAGCTCTGCATATTAAAAGGAGAAGATCATGCAGTGGAAAACAAAACTAACAACCCTCGCCACTTCTACCCTACTTTTTGCCTCTCACGTCAGTTGGGCAAATCAAGCTGCCGATTCCGTCGCACCCGAACAAAGTAGTGGTTTAGAAACCAAACAACTCGTTAAAGCCAACGATTGGATGGTCACCGCAGCCAACCCTCTTGCAACACAAGCCGGTGCTGATGTACTTGTTCGTGGTGGTAACGCAATTGACGCCATGGTTGCCGTGCAGCTTATGCTTGGCTTGGTGGAACCTCAGTCATCAGGTATTGGTGGCGGCGCTTTCCTTGTCTATTTTGATGGCAAAGACAAACAGCTCAAGACCTACGATGGCCGTGAAACTGCGCCACTTAATGCCACCCCACGTCTATTCCAAGACGAAAACGGACAACCGCTTAAATTCTATGATGCCGTGGTTGGCGGTCGTTCTGTTGCCACGCCGGGCACGGTGCAATTGCTGTGGGACACTCACCAGAAATACGGCAAGCTCGAATGGGCATCACTGATTAAACCTATCGCTCAGTTAGCTGAAGAAGGTTTTACTATCAGCCCACGTTTAGCCACCTTGATCGAAAACGACCAAGAACGTCTGAGCCGCTTTGCGACAACTAAAGCCTACTTCTTCAATGCCGATGGCAGCCCGAAAGCCGCTGGCACGCAACTTAAGAACCCTGAATACGCGGCAACGTTACACGCTATCTCGAAGGATGGTGCTAAAGCTTTCTACCAAGGTGAGATTTCTGCCGACATCATTAACACAGTACAAGCAGCGAAAGGTAACCCGGGCGTATTGGCACAGAAAGATTTCGACGCCTATTCGATCAAGCAGCGCGAACCGGTTTGTTCTGCTTATGAAAGCTACGATATTTGCGGAATGGGGCCACCAAGTTCAGGTGCGTTAACGGTTGGACAAATCCTTGCAATGACTGAGCAGTTTGACCTCAAATCATGGGGGCCAAACGACGCAAAATCTTGGCAAGTGTTAGCAGACGCTTCTCGCTTAGCCTTTGCAGACCGTGGTATGTACATGGCAGACCAAGATTATGTGCCTATGCCAACCCAAGGGTTAGTGAATACTGACTATTTGCAGGAGCGTGCTCAGTTAATTACCGCAGGTAAGGCATTAGACAGCGCACCTTCAGGCACCCCACCGTGGGATCATGCGATGCAGAGAAGCCAAGATGTTTCTATTGAGTTGCCGTCCACCAGCCACTTCAACATTGTCGATAGTGATGGCAATGTCGTATCGATGACTACCACTATTGAGAATGCCTTTGGCTCACGTTTGATGGTTAGAGGTTTCCTACTCAATAACGAACTAACCGACTTCTCATTCAAGACTCATAACGATGGCAAACCTATCGCGAACCGACTTGAACCGGGTAAGCGCCCACGTTCTTCAATGGCACCGACCATCATCATGCAAGACGATAAACCTTACATGGCAATTGGCTCTCCGGGAGGCAGCCGTATCATCGGTTATGTGGCACAAGCGATCATTGCTCACACCCAATGGGACATGGATATCCAACAAGCGATCAACCAACCACACTTCCTAAATCGCTTCGGTACCTTAGATTTGGAAAAAGGAACATCAGCGGAAAACTTCAAACCTGAGCTAGAAAAGATGGGATTTGAGGTCAACGTTCGCGATCTTAACTCGGGTTTACACGCTATTCGCATCACAAAAGATGGTCTAGAAGGTGCTGCAGACCCTCGTCGTGAAGGTGCTGCCATTGGCCAATAAGGGAAAATACTCCCTTTTTACTCCCTGTCTTGTGCGAGATCTCTCACAAGGCAGTGAGTAAATATCGATATTTAACTGCGAAATTAGGCACCTAGACATTGTAACCACTTGAAATTAAACAATACGTGCATTTATCATTCAAATAATTATATAGAAATTCGCTTATGCACCATTGCTGATAAATAAGGAATCGGTAATATGAATGATGTCGGAAGGATGCTGACACGGAACAGGAAACGCCAAGGACTTGGTTATCTTCAGGATGAAGATTCGATTACTCAGGATGAATAATCGGCATGGATAGCGAAATGGACATTGAATGGACGCAATAGTAACTAGGATGGTTGCTACTAAGGAAAGACAATGGACACCTCTGGACGAGGAAAGGACTGAACATCAGGATGATGTAAAGGACACCGCTCAAGGAACAAGTGACGCGCGCTAACGAGGATTGTTGGCAGATCAGGATAAGATCAAGGACACCGCTAGGAAGGCGACGAAAGGAATACGCTGAAGGATAACAGCACACTATCATGGATTTGATGCATGGAGCACACTTAGTAGCCGGATTGCTGCGAGTAAGACTATAGACCCCGATGAGCGCAAGCTCTCGGGGTTTTTCTTTATCTGTCGCTTCACTTATCCCTCTCTCAATCAAGTAAATCAAAGACCTTTGATTACAATTCGGACATTTAAAGCATTCACTTCTTAACCATTCACTTCTTAACCACTTCCGAGTAACGTAAGTCTTACTAGGCTCAACTAGTTTCATAACCATAATTAAATTAAGGACAAATTCATGTCACACGTTACCTTCAAAGGCGCTGCTGTACCGCTAACTGGCACATTCCCACAAACTGGCGAACAGGCACCAAGCTTTGCACTTGCTGCAGGCGATCTTTCTGAACTGACTCTTGCTTCTCTTGAAGGTAAGAAAGTGGTTCTAAACATCTTCCCAAGCATCGACACAGCAACTTGTGCAACGAGCGTACGTACGTTCAACGCAAAAGCGGCAGAACTTGAGAACACGGTTGTTGTTTGTATTTCTGCTGACCTACCATTTGCTGCGGGTCGCTTCTGCGAACTAGAAGGCATTGAAGGCGTTCAACACGCTTCGACTTTCCGTTCTCCTACATTCGCATCAGACTACGGCGTAGCGATTGCTGAAGGTCCGCTATCAGGCCTAACTACACGTGCAGTTGTCGTTGTTGATGAAAAAGGTGTGGTAACACACAGCGAGTTGGTTGCAGAGATCACTGAAGAACCAAACTACGAAGCGGCACTTGCAGCACTGTAAGTCTCCTTTCTAGGCAGGAATGCCTTAAGCTCGGAACCTGCCTATTTAGACTGGTTTCGAGCAATAAAAAAGAGCAGCCATTGGCTGCTCTTTCTGTTTTTAATGCGGATTACTTTTGAATGCTGAACGGTTTTTAAAGACCAAACTGCTTTTTAGATATTAAAGTAATAGATTAAAGCTGCTCTAAACGCGCGTAAGCCGTTACTAACCACTTAATCCCTTCACCATTAAACGCCACTTGAACTCGGCTTTGTGGGCCACTTCCTTCGAAGTTGATGATGGTGCCTTCACCAAACTTAGGGTGCTTCACGCGAGAGCCCAAGCTAAAGCCTGTTTCATTGAAGTTCTCTTTCACAGCGGTTTGGCTAAAGCGACCACTGCTTGCAGGGCGGCTGACTTGCGCTTTCATACGCACTTCATCCAGACAGGTTTCTGGCAGCTCACGAATAAAACGTGATGGCTTATGATATTTGTCCTGACCGTACAGACGACGCATCTCAGCATAAGTGATGTAAAGCTTCTCCATCGCACGGGTCATGCCTACGTAACACAGGCGACGCTCTTCTTCTAAACGCCCCGCTTCTTCGGCCGACATCTGGCTTGGGAACATGCCTTCTTCGACACCCACCATGAACACCATTGGAAACTCTAGGCCTTTAGCACTGTGCAAAGTCATTAACTGAACCGCATCGTCAAACTCATCGGCCTGACCTTCACCCGCTTCCAAAGCTGCGTGAGTTAAGAACGCCGTCAGCATGCTCATCTCATCCGCTTCTTCCGGCTTTTCAAACTGGCGCGTTGCCGTTACCAATTCTTCCAAGTTCTCGATACGTGCCTTCGACTTCTCACCCTTCTCTTGCTCGTACATAGCAAACAGACCCGACGATTTAATCACGTGGTCGGTTTGTTCATGCAGGCTAAGTTCCAACGTGTCATCTTCAAGCGCATTAATCAGCTCGATAAAACGACTTAATGCGCCCGCAGCACGACCGGGTAGCACTTGCTCTTCTATCAAAGCAACACTGGCTTCCCACATGGTTGCACCACGATCACGAGCAGCAAGACGAATCGTTTCTAACGTTTTATCACCCAAGCCACGCGTTGGCGTATTAACCACACGTTCAAACGCGGCATCATTACTGCGGTTGCTCATGAGGCGCATGTAGCTCAAGGCGTCTCTGATTTCTTGACGCTCGAAGAATCGCATGCCGCCGTAGATTCGGTAAGGTAGACCACCTTGGATCAAAGCTTCTTCAAGAACACGAGATTGGGCGTTATTACGATAAAGCATCGCGGTATCTTCTAACGCACCGCCTTTCTCTTGCCACTCTTTGATTTTGCTGACCGTGAAACGTGCTTCATCTAGCTCGTTATAAGCTGAGTACACAGAGATTGGCTCGCCATCGTTACCATCGGTCCACAGCTCTTTACCCATACGTTCGGTGTTGTTCGAGATAAGCTCGTTCGACGCCTGCAGAATGGTTTTAGTTGAACGGTAGTTTTGTTCAAGTCGAACCGTCGAAGCTCCTGGGAATTCATCCAAGAACTTCTGAATATTTTCGATCTTCGCACCACGCCAACCATAGATAGATTGGTCATCATCACCTACGATCATCACGCGACAATCTGGGCCAGCCATCATCCGAAGCCAAGCGTATTGGATGTTGTTGGTATCTTGGAATTCATCGACAAGGATATGCTTAAAGCGTGCTTGGTAATGCTCTCGAATGTGTTTCTTATCGCGTAATAGTTCATGCGATCTCAGCAAGATTTCCGCAAAGTCGACCAAACCAGCACGGTCACATGCTTCTTGGTAAGCAGAATAGATCTTTAACCACGTTTGAGTTATTGGATCATGGTAGGCGTCAATGTGACTTGGGCGTAACCCCTCGTCTTTCTTGCCATTGATCCACCAAGAAGCTTGCTTAGCAGGCCACTGCTTTTCATCGAGGTTTTGCGCCTTGATTAAGCGGCGTAGCAAACGAATCTGATCATCAGAATCAATGATCTGGAAATCTTCTGGCAGTTTTGCATCTAGGTAGTGAGCACGAAGGATGCGGTGACAGATACCATGGAAGGTGCCGTTCCACATGCCTGACGAACTACCCATCATCAACTCTTCAATACGACCACGCATCTCTGCTGCCGCTTTGTTGGTGAAGGTAACCGACATAATAGAGAACGGTGATGCTTGCTCTACGCTTTGCAGCCAAGCGATACGATGCACCAACACTCGCGTTTTACCACTGCCTGCACCTGCCAGAATAAGTAGGTTTTCTAAAGGTGCCGCGACCGCCTCACGTTGTTTATCGTTTAGGCCATCGAGTAAAAGCGAAGGATCTATCATTGGATATGCTCACTACTGGGTATTTATACATAAAAGTTGATTATAACCTAAACACTAGGCTGCGTTTAGGATAATAAGAAGAAAAAACAATCAAAAATTAACATCATTAATTCAATAACTTAAGAGATGAAACATCATTAATATTGATAATTTTTATAATACCGTGAAATTATTTCCCGGTTGTTCCAATCCTTTTTAGTAAGCAAGTTAACAATCCATTAACCTGCGATATGAAAATACTATTAAGTCCTAGAGGGAATGACTATGAAAAATTCTAATCTTGCTGTTACAGCTGCAATCACAAGTGTACTAGCGTTCGGCGGTGCAGTTCTTACATCAGCACCTGCGGAAGCAGCAGCAAAAGAAAAATGCTACGGCGTGGCAAAAGCTGGCCAAAATGATTGTGCAACCAAAACAAGCTCATGTGCGGGTACAGCAAAAGAAGACAACCAATCCGATGCGTTCGTAGTCGTACCTAAAGGGCTATGTGGCAAATTATCAGGTGGTAACACTCAATCATCATAATTGAGCTGCTTAGTATGGTGAGCTGACATTCAGCTCACCTCCACTTCTTGTTAGGAGAATCGTTGTGACTCAAACTCTTCACCCCTACGCAGGGGTTGGCCTTAGAACACCGCACTTGGACTTCTTTAGCCAAAATCCAGCCTTAGTAAGTTGGTTAGAAGTTCACAGCGAGAACTACTTCTTAGCTCAATCACCGCAACGACAACAACTCAGAGAAATTCGTCACGCACACAACATCAGTTGTCACGGTGTTGGGTTGTCGCTAGGTTCTGTTGAGCGCATCAATCAACATCATCTTGTGCAATTAAAAGAGCTCATTGATGATATCGAACCCTTCTTGGTTTCTGATCATCTCAGTTGGAGTCAGACAGGTGGTCATTACTTCAATGACTTGCTACCGCTGCCTTACACAGAAGAAGCATTGGAAGTCTTCTGTCGTAATGTCATCGAGGTTCAAGACAGCTTGCAACGCCCGATGTTGATTGAGAACCCATCGAGCTACCTATCCTTCAAGCATTCTACTATTCCTGAGTGGGAGTTTTTGGCTGAGGTACAAAAGCGTACTGAGTGTCGCCTACTGCTCGATTTCAATAATATTTTCGTCTCATCTTTTAATCATGGCTTTAGTTGTGAAGAGTACTTAAACGGAATACCAGCAGACAAAGTTGAAGAGATTCACTTGGCAGGTTTTACCAAAAAGAAGCTTGAACAAGGTGAGATCTGGATAGACACACACAGTAAACCTGTCTGTGACGAAGTGTGGAAACTCTACACTGACTGGGTTGCACAACATGGTTTGCGCCATACCTTGATTGAGTGGGATCTCGATATCCCAGAGCCACAAGTTTTATTGGCTGAAGCAACCAAAGCCAGTGATATCTTGTATCAACACGACAAGTTCAACCAAAGGAGTCGCGCCTCATGAGCCACTCCCTAGCAGAGGTTCAATTGGAGTTTGCTAACGCCCTACGCTATCAAAACAATGGTGAGTACTGCGACATAGTGAGCGACCATTTTACCGATGAACAACGCATCCAGATTTACCGTAATAACTTTGTGATCAGCTTGAGCGAAGTTCTGGCAGCAACCTACCCACTCACTGAAATGTTAGTTGGTGAAGAGTGCTTCCAACAGATGGCTCGTCAACATGTCTTACATTATCCATCGACCTCTGGTGATGTCAGTGGTTACGGTGAACACTTTGAACAGACTATCCAAGCCTTTCCTGCCGTTATTGAGGCTGCACCTTATCTCGGTGAAGTGGCTTTGTATGAATGGCAGAAAGATAGCTTGGTAAGGTTTTCGTCACAAGCACATGTCGACCAGAGACCTCTTTCTTGCCTTGCAGATGTACCACAAGAGCAACAAGGCGCTTTAGTCTTTCATCTCAAAGATTCAATAACACTGATTCATTCTAGTTACACGATTATCGCGCTTGAACACGCCATCTATCAGCAGCAACTTGATGGGCTAGACATCAACCAAGCTGAATTTGGGGTGTTAATCCGAGCTGAGAATTCACAGGTTGAGAGCCATAGTTTGAGTGAAGAGAGCCACCAACTCCTCACTGAATTGCAATCAGGTCGAACACTCTCAGCAATCGATCCTTTATTACTACAACATCTGAATACTGTTATGGCGCTAAACGTCATCTCAGGTTTTTCAATCAATGCCGAATTGGAGGCATAACATGGATAACAACACAGTCACGAACATGATGGCTCAATACGACAGTTTGATTGAGAAATCACAGGCACTTTTTGTTCCAGTGCTTCTACTATTTTGTCGCCTTTGGGTGGCGTGGGTATTCTTTAATTCTGGACTCACCAAGATAGCTACTTGGGATAGCACGCTTTACTTGTTTGAATTGGAATACCAAGTGCCACTGCTACCTTGGGAATTGGCTGCTTACATGGGCACTGCCGCTGAGTTAATTCTACCGATGTTTTTAGCGCTCGGTTTATTAACACGACCTATGGCTGCGGTGTTGTTCGTTTTCAATATCATTGCTGTCGTGTCTTACCCTGTATTGTGGGATCAAGGCTTCTACGATCATCAGCTTTGGGGGTTAATGATTCTTATCGTTGTCGTGTGGGGCGCAGGACCATTCTCACTTGATAGAGTTTTGAAAGCGCAGTTCAGGAATTAAAATAAGTTTTCACCTCTTTTGAACTGCTAAAGCTAAATGCTACAGCCCAAACGCAAGAAACCACTCAATTGAGTGGTTTCTTTTTTAACTGGGATAAGCTTACTTATTTAGAAAAGCTTGTAGCTCTTCAGCAGAGATGCCTTGCTCTGCAAGTTCTTTTGCCAATAGCTGAACCTGCTCACCCTTACGAGACTCTACCACACGCTGAAATTGGTAAATGATATCTCGCAAAGTATCGATTGGAACTTGTTTTGCCGCACTGCGAATACGCTCTTCACTTTGGTTGCCTAGCTCTTTAAGCAGTTTACCAAACATGACCTTTTCAGGTGCATCTTCCATTTGTTCTAAGACGCGCGCCATTTCGTAGGTTGTTAATGACATTACAGTATTTTCCGTTGGGGACTAACGTTTCAATGAGTGACAAATATACCATGTTTTAACGTTTCGAAAACCGCCATTTGTATATTTTGTCACCCTTGTAACTTATGCCTTAGCAAACGTCGTGTGCCAAGACTTACCCGCTTTGCTCGCAAGCACTAATAACGCAGGAACAATCAGGAACATTTGCAGAGCAATCATCACTTGCGACGTTAAATCAAGACGTTGCATGGTACCCACAAGAAGCCCTGAACCGCTCATTTGGAACAAGCCAAGCAGCGCAGCAGCTGTACCCGCACGGTCACCGAAAGGTTCTAGAGCTTTACCTGCCGCAGCACCAAGAATCCAAGCAAAGCCAACTGAAGATAAGAAGATCGGTAGCATGAACGCGATTGGAGTAGCGTGCTCAGCAAGCACCAACATAATCACACCCGCTAAGCCCAGCGTCGAGATACCAACCACCAGTGCTTTATAGGTACCAAAACGGTCCATAAATTTAGGTGCAGTAAACGCAGCTGCAATGTTGATGGCCGCATTAACACCAAACCAGAAAGTAAACTCTTTCATGGTCAGGCCTAGGTTTTCCATCAACACAACTGGTGCAGAGGTTACATAAGCGAGGATAACCGCCATCGCCATCAGACACAAGGTTGCGTGGAAAAGGAATGATGGTGTTTTCAATACTGACCAGTATCGCTCAAGCTTGAATACCGCAACCTTTTCTGTCGCAGGGTTAGACTCTTTCATTTGGAAGAATAAGATAGTGCCAACAACGACAGCAAAGCCTGCCATAAAGCTAAAGTTCGAGCGCCAACCAAATTGATGTGTTAACCAAGCGCCAAGAATGGGTGCCAAAGCAGGAATAAAACAGATTGCACCATTAAGGTAGCTGATCATACGGCCACTCTTCTCTGGGCCAAATAGATCGCGAACCGTTGCAAAGGCTGCTACAGAAGTCGCACAAGCTCCTAAGCCTTGTAGCAGCCGAGCCATTAGCATCATATCAATCGATTGAGCTGCCCACGCCAAGCAAGCACTCAATGCATAGATACTAACACCTCCCAATGCAACGGTTCGACGTCCTAGCTTATCAGCCAAAGGGCCAGCAAATAATTGCCCGACACCCATGGCGAATAAAAACCAGGTAATCGTATCTTGTGCTAGTGCATGTTCCACGTGAAACGCTGTCGAAATTTGTGGCAGAGCTGGTAGGTAGATATCAATAGCCAGAGGGCTAAATAAAACCAACATTGCCAATAAAGCAACCTGCAGTTTACTAGGGGTTGGAAGCGCGTTAGAAGGCACAAGATTCTCCGAATGAGTTAATTTAGGTGCATAATAACCAACTAAAGATATGAACAAAAATGGCATATACTCATTAGCATTATTCCAAATAGGAAACTCATATGAATATTGAGAAACTATCGCGCCTCGACCTCAATCTATTAGTTTGCTTGCAGGTGCTGATGGAAGAGCTAAGTGTGACTCGCACCGCCCACCGATTGTGCCTAAGCCAGTCAGCGGTTAGTAAGTCATTGGCCAAACTTCGTGAGCAATTTAATGACCCTCTTTTCACGCGAAGTGCACATGGCCTGCGACCAACTCCAAAAGCGGTTTTCCTTAAGCCTCGCTTAGAAACGTTGATCAACCAACTTGATGTTCTCACTCAGCCAGAGACATTCATTCCCAACAACAGCGACCACAGCTTTCACATCGCTGCCGTTGAGAGTGTTTACCCGCTGATTCTTCCACACTTCTTACCAGCAATATTTAGACAAGCACCTAAGGTCAATATCAACACCCACGCGTGGACCGAACAAACCTTCAAGAAGCTACAGCTTGGTGAATTAGATATTGGACTCACCGGCAAAGACATCGACATCAACGATGCGCGCTTAACCATGCTGCCGCCAGACGATATCTGCGAACAAGAGATCTATCGCGATGCACAAATGTGTGTGTTAAGACGCAACCACCCTGCTCTGAGTGGCAAATGGGATCTAGAAACCTACCTCGCCCAGCGTCATGTACAAGTAAGATGCGATGGTAACGACCGTTGGCTGCTCGATTACAAACTTGCCGACCTTGGGCATCAACGTGATATTGCAATCTCAGTACCGGACTTCAATAGCGCCGCTAGCCTGTGTACCTACACCGACTTTGTCTTTACCGCACCAAGTCACTTTACTTACCTTGTCGCCAAACAACTCGACCTAGTGGTTGTGCCTTTACCAATGGAATTCCCGCCGATGGCATACACTTTGTTTTGGCACCGTGATAGAGAAAATGACCCAGCGCTAACTTGGCTGCGAGATATCATCAAAGAAAAAACTCTGCATCTTAGATAAAAATGGCGTACAGCGTTTGCAGCAAACGAACAAAAGCGCTAGCTTATTGACCTAATAAGTCCCCTCATATGTATATCTACTGTGAGTGTTAACAAGGACCCTAACAATAAGGATAAACACAGATGCACAATATCACTGCTGAACGCGTTGCTGCGGTTCGAGCTTGGCTTGAAACAAGCAACCTAGACGCCGTTATCATTCCACACGAAGACGAATATCTAGGTGAATACGTTCCTGCTCATAACGAGCGACTTCACTGGTTAACAGATTTCACTGGCTCTGCTGGTGCGGCAGTTATCACTCGTGAGAACGCTGCTATTTTTGTTGATGGTCGCTACACGGTTCAGGTTCGTAAGCAGGTACCAGCAGAGTTATTTGAGTATCGCCACCTTATTGAAGAGCCGGCTTTAGATTGGATCACCAGTTCTCTAGCACAAGGCAGCAAGGTTGCATTCGACCCACGCATGCACACTGCTGCTTGGTTGAAAGGCGCTCAAGCTAAACTGGCAGAGAAAGTTGAACTAACAACACTATCTTCGAATCCAATTGATGAGCTTTGGTCTGATCGTCCTGAGCCGGTGGTATCTGATGTTCGCTTAATGGCAACAGACGCAGTAGGCCAATCAAGTGAAAGCAAACGTGCGGAGATTGCTGGCTTACTAAAAGCCAAAGGTGCTGATGCCGCTATCCTTACGGAACTCGATTCGATCTGTTGGTTGCTTAACATTCGCGGCTTGGACGTATCTCGCCTACCTGTTGTGTTATCCAATGCGATCATCCACGCCGATGAAAGCGTCGACTTCTTCCTAGACCCAGCTCGTATTCCTACGGGCTTTGAAGCACACGTTGGCAACGGTATTCGCGTATCTCACCCATCAGAGCTTGAAGCACGCCTTCAATCTTTGGAAGGCAAAAATGTATCTGTCGATTCAGGTACCAGTAACGCTTGGTACACGCTGGTTCTACAAAACTCTGGTGCTCATATCATTGAAGCAGCAGACCCATGCCTAATGCCAAAAGCAGCAAAGAATGAAACTGAAATTGCCGGCATGAAAGCGTGTCACATTCGTGATGGTGTTGCGATGGCGAAGTTCCTATCTTGGATTGATGCAGAAGTCACGCAAGGTAATCTGCACAATGAAGCTGTGCTAGCAGACAAAGTTCAATCATTCCGCGAACAAGACCCAACGCTGATGGACCTAAGTTTTGACACGATTTCAGCAGCAGGCGGCAACGCAGCAATGTGTCACTACAACCACGAGAACCAACCGGAACCAGGTCAGTTAGAGATGAATACTCTTTACCTAGTCGATTCAGGCGGTCAGTACCTAGATGGTACAACCGACATCACTCGAACTATCGCGATTGGCCAGCCAAGCGACGAAATGATCCAGCAGTTCACGTTAGCGCTTAAAGGTCACATCGGTATCGCGCGTGCACGTTTCCCACAGGGTACTCGTGGTTTCCAACTTGATATTCTAGCTCGCCAACACTTATGGGCAGAAGGCTTCGACTACGACCACGGTACTGGTCACGGTGTTGGTCATTTCCTAAGTGTTCATGAAGGTCCGCAAAGCATCTCTAAGAAGCTAATCGATGTACCTCTTGTTGAAGGCATGGTGTTATCAAACGAGCCGGGTTACTACCGTGCAGATGAATTTGGTATCCGTATCGAAAACCTAGAACTGGTGGTTGAGCTGCCAACTCAAGGTGACTTCTCAGTACTAACGTTTGAGTCGCTAACACGTTGCCCTATCGATAAGCGCAACATCAACGTCGATTTACTGACACGACCTGAACTTGCATGGCTTAATGATTACCACCAGAAAGTATGGAACGATGTTAGCCCATTAGTTGAAGGTGATACATTGGAATGGTTACGCCAATCAACCACTCCACTTGCTCATGCTTAATGCTTAATGCTTAATGCTTAGCTAATTCAAACTTAATGAAATGAAAAACGGCCACCTTAGGGTAGCCGTTTTTATTTGTCGATTTAACTTCGTCGATGTTTCACGTGGAACATAAATCTGCGTGTTCGCTAACCAGAGTAAGCACTGTGCCAGTCTCTCCACACAGGATCAAAACCACGTTGACGAATCATTGACTCAACATCGGCAGCACTTCGCTCATCACTTATTTCAAATTGCTCGAGTTCTTCTTCATCAGAAGCATAACCACCAGGCTGGGTTTTAGACGCAGCCGACATACTGGTGATTCCCAATGGCAACACATTGTCACGGAAAGCTGCAGACTCACGAGTCGAGAGAGACAATTCAACCTCAGGGTTTAATAAACGATACGCACAGATAAGTTGAACCAACTGTTTATCACTCATAATCGATTTAGGCTGCAAACCACCCTCACACGGACGAAGACGTGGGAATGAAATCGAGTAACGTGTTTGCCAATAAGTACGCTCAAGATAGTCTAAGTGAGCGGCCACGAAGAAACAGTCGGTACGCCAATCTTCCAAGCCAATCAAAGCGCCAATACCTATCTTATCAATACCCGCTTTTGCCAAACGATCGGGCGTTTCGAGCCGGTATTCAAAATCCATTTTATTGCCACGCAAGTGGTGTTCCGCGTAGGTACTTGGGCTATACGTTTCTTGGTAAACCATCACCGCATCTAAGCCGAGAGTTTTAAGCTCTGCGTAGTCATCTTGATCAAGCGGCTGCACTTCCATCGCAAGATAGTTAAATTGTGCCTTAATATTCGGTAGCACTTCACGGAAGTACTTCATCCCGACCTTGGTTTCATGTTCACCAGTCACCAACAATACACTATCAAACTTCATCTTTTTGATAGCGGCACTTTCAGCATCGATTTCATCTAAAGTAAGTGTGCGACGCTTAATGCGGTTCTCCATTGAGAAACCACAATACGTGCACGCATTCGCACATAAGTTTGAGAGGTACAATGGAATATACAACGACATTGTATTGCCGAATCGCTTGCGTGTGAGTGCCAACGATTGTTGCGCCATCTGCTCTAAGTAAGGTTCTGCTGCCGGAGAGATAAGAGCCTTAAAGTCTTCCAAGTCGCGTTTAGGTTTACTCAGAGCGCGCTCAACATCCGCTGCCGTTTTACTGAAGATGGACATACCAATGTCATCCCAGTTGAGCTGTTTAAATCGATCAACAAACGTCATAAGGACACTACTCGTCTAGGAATGAAGTTAGCGGACTAGAAGCAACCGCATGAGACACCTGTCCAGCAAGACCAGAAAGGTAAGCCATACGGCCAGCTTCAACTGCCAGTTTAAAAGCAATCGCCATATCAACGGGTTGTTGAGAAGCCGCAATTGCAGTATTAACTAACACGGCATCCGCACCCATTTCCATTGCACGAGCAGCATGAGATGGCGCACCAATACCAGCGTCAACAATCACAGGGACGTTCGCTTGGTCGATAATGATCTCTAAGAAGTCTGCCGAAGCGATACCTTTGTTCGACCCAATCGGCGCACCTAGCGGCATAACCGCAGCACAACCCACCTCTTCCAATCGTTTACACAACACTGGGTCAGCATGACAGTAAGGCAACACAACAAAGCCATCTTTAACCATTTGCTCAGCCGCTTTTAATGTCTCAATTGGGTCTGGCATCAAGTACTTTGGATCAGGGTGAATTTCCAGTTTGAGCCAGTTTGTGCCTAGCGCTTCGCGAGCCAAATGCGCAGCAAAGATGGCATCCTTCGCGTTCTTCGCCCCGGAGGTATTTGGTAACAAGTTCACGCCAGCATCAATGATGGGCTGTAAAATATCATCTTGCTCAGAGCGAATATCAACTCTCTTCAACGCCATGGTTGCCAGTTGAGAACCGGAAGCTTCGATAGCACTCGCCATTAAATGTTTATTCGCGAACTTGCCCGTTCCAGTAAAGAGTCGTGATTGAAATGTTTTATCTGCGATAGTTAACATAGTTAGCCTCCTGCAATAGCTTGGAAAAGAGAAATAGCATCGCCTTCATTGACGACCCTTTGTTGCCACTGACTACGCGGGACAACCGCATTATTGATAGCAAAGACACAACCCAGATCGGGTAGTGAAAGCGCTTGGATGATATCCGCTAGAGACGACGATTGTGCAACCTGTTCTGGTTGCTCATTGATAGAGATCGTTATGTTGCTCATTGGGTTTCTTCTTCTAAATAGTTAACTGTAGATGTGCAGCAAACGGGGCATTCACTATCTTGAGTGACACTTAAGTTTTGCCAGTTCATCGTCTGACCATCAAACAGTTTGAGCTGATGTGTTGCAACCTGGAACTCGCCAGTGCTAATACGTTGAATCGCTGCCAGTGCTTGGAGGTTGCCTATGGTGCCAACAACTGGGCCGATGATGCCGCTATCGCTACAACGTGTCGTTTGTGGATGATGACTGAACGGGAACAAACAGTGATAGCACCCTTTCTGCATCTGATAATCAAAGACAATAAACTGACCTTTCCATCCGATCGCAGAACCAGAAACCAAAGGTGTCTTGCTACCAAAACATGCTTGGTTAACCTGCTGACGTGACTCAAAGTTGTCAGTACAATCCAACACCAAATCAGCGAGCATCACTTCAAGTTCAAGCTGACTGTCACTCATTCGCTGATTGATGGTTCTAACTTGACTGCGACTATTGAGCTCAGTCAGTTGTTGCTTCATAGCTTCGACTTTAGGCGAACCTAACTGACTTTCTTTGAACGCGACCTGTCGTTGCAGGTTAGACGAATCCACACAATCATCATCAACTAATACGATCTTTCCGACACCCGAAGCCGCAAGGTAAAGAGCGGCAGCATTGCCTAAGCCACCACAACCAATCACTAACACATGGCTGTTTAATAGGTTTCGTTGCCCTTGCTCACCGACTTCAGGTAACGCAATTTGTCGTTGATAACGAATAAACTCAAAATCACTCAGCATAGCTAGGCTCCTGCGCAACCTCTTCACCAATATTTGAAGGTTTAGGCGTCATCAGTTTTTCAAAAAACTCGATCACCTTTTTGGGGTCTTCCGCTAATGTAATCGCACGAACAACCGCCAAACTCGACACCCCACAATCCCACACCTGCTCAGCTGTTGATTGGTCAATACCACCAATAGCAACCGTCGGATAACCGATGAGTTGTTTTGTGTATGGGATAGTATCAATCAGCTGTTGATACAGAGATAAACGAACCAAACCCTGAGGCTTTGATGGCATCTGTTTAGTTGTTGTTGGGAAGATGTGGCCTAGCGCAATATAGCTTGGGTTAATCTGAACAATGCGTAGCAACTCGTAATAGCCATGAGTCGATAACCCAATCTTTATACCCGCAAAGCTCAACTGTGAGAGGTTTGATTCTTCAATATCCTCTTGCCCCAAATGAACACCAAAAGCGTCATGCTTGAGTGCAAGCTGCCAGTAATCATTGATAAAAACTTGAGCGTTATACTCACGACCAAGCTCGATAGATCGTGCGACTTGTTGTTCTAAATCCGCTTGCTGTGGATTCTTAATACGTAGTTGGACAGTGTTGATTCCAAGCTTGAGCAATCTTTCGATCCACTCAACATCATCAACTACTGGGTATAAACCGAGGCTACTCTTACTCAACTCAGGAAAAGAAAGTGATGTCCCTTGGTTAGCCCAACCTACGCTTATGTCCAATCGTTGATCTTCAAGAGCTGGAATTGGAAAGTTTTGGTAATGTGCTGGCCATGTTCCACGTGAAACATTGGACGCTGCGCGAGCTAAAACTAGTGCGTCTTCTAATGGGAATTCCAGCGCCAACAAAGTAAGTAACCAAGCAAAGTGGCCGCGATCATCTAACTCCTGATGAACTGTAGTGTCATTCTTGATGACACGATTAGCATCTAGGTGTGACCAGATATCCAGTACAGCTGAATCATCTGAGACACCGATATAGATGGTATTCGGAGTTTCTGTAAAGGCATCACAAACGTCAGTTAACGCGACTGAATTACTGTAATCAACAACATGGTTCAGTTCCGCTAACTTACACTCTGCCAATGAATCAACATCATGAGCGAAGCCAATAGATAACGCCTGCTGAGAATCAACGATAGAGAAGTATTGAGTTGGGCTTACACCCAAATCAACCGCATCAGTTGCCAAGCCTTGTCGCTTAGCAACCAATAGACAGTTCTGCACCTCTCCCGTTAACTCAATATTTTGAGATGGGATGAGTATCTTCACTATCATTATTCCTCTAATTGAGCTTCTTTTGCGGCTACTGCAGGATGATAAAGTTCAGAGCCAGTATCACGGAACTCTTGTGATTTTTGACGCATCCCTTCCAACGGGTTATCTAGCATCTTAATCTCGATAGCCTGATCCGCGGCTACTTGTTCGGTGTCTTTCGCATACTCTCGAACTTCTTGAGAAATCTTCATCGAGCAGAATTTAGGTCCACACATTGAGCAGAAGTGAGCAACCTTGCCCGACTCTTGTGGCAGAGTTTCATCATGGAAAGAACGCGCGGTTTCAGGATCTAAAGCTAGATTGAATTGGTCTTCCCAACGGAATTCAAAACGTGCCTTTGATAATGCATTATCTCGAATTTGTGCGCCCGGATGTCCTTTAGCGAGGTCCGCTGCGTGTGCTGCTAGCTTGTAAGTAATCAAGCCAGTCTTCACATCTTCTTTATTTGGTAAGCCTAGGTGCTCTTTAGGGGTGACATAACACAGCATCGCACAGCCGTACCAACCAATCATGGCCGCGCCAATACCAGAGGTAATATGGTCGTAACCAGGGGCAATATCTGTCGTCAATGGGCCTAAAGTATAGAAAGGCGCTTCATGGCAGTGCTCTAACTGCTCGTCCATATTCTCTTTAATCAGGTGCATTGGTACATGTCCAGGGCCTTCAATGATCACCTGAACGTCATATTCCCAAGCCACTTTAGTCAACTCACCTAGAGTACGCAACTCCGAGAATTGAGCCTCATCATTGGCATCCGCAATTGAGCCCGGGCGTAAACCGTCACCTAATGACAGAGCAACATCGTACTTCGCACAGATCTCACAGATCTCACGGAAGTGGGTATAAAGGAAGCTTTCTTGATGATGAGCAAGACACCATTTCGCGATAATAGAACCACCACGAGAAACAATGCCAGTCACACGCTTAGCGGTCATCGGAACGTAGCGAAGCAACAAGCCAGCATGAATAGTGAAGTAATCAACACCCTGCTCTGCTTGTTCAATCAAGGTATCGCGCATCACTTCCCAGTTAAGGTCTTCGGCAACGCCATTCACTTTTTCAAGCGCTTGATACATAGGAACAGTACCAATTGGTACTGGGCTATTACGTAGGATCCATTCGCGAGTCTCGTGAATATTACGACCAGTAGAAAGGTCCATCACGGTATCGCCACCCCAGCGAGTCGACCATACTAGCTTCTCAACTTCTTCTTCAATCGAAGAGCTTACTGAAGAGTTACCGATATTGGCGTTCACTTTCACTAAGAAGTTTCGACCAATAATCATCGGTTCTGATTCTGGGTGGTTAATGTTTGAAGGGATAATAGCTCGACCTTCAGCAACCTCTTTACGCACGAACTCAGGGGTGATCTCTTTCGGCAGGTTTGCACCAAAGTTATAGCCAGGGTGTTGATGGTTAAGCTGCTCATCAGCGAACTTCTGACGTCCCATGTTCTCACGTATGGCAATGTACTCCATTTCAGGTGTGATAATACCCTGACGAGCATAGTGCAGCTGAGTAACACATTGGTTGTCTGTCGCGCTACGAATTCTAGGCAGGTTGCCGTAGCGAAGGTCGTCTAGAGTTTCATCTTCTAAACGTTCTTTGGTGTAAACAGAGCTTACGTCGTCTAACAGTTCCGTATCACCACGCTCTTCAATCCATTGCTCTCGCAACTTAGGAAGACCGCTATACAGGTCTATTTGATGTGTAGGGTCTGTGTAAACACCTGAGGTATCGTAAACTTGAATGGGTACATTAGGTTCGAATACAGGCTCTTTTTTGCTACCACCAACAAGGCTATCAGCGAGTGATATTTCTCGGACAGGGACTTGAATGTCCTCTCGAGATCCTTGGATGTAAGCTTTTTTTGAGTTTGGATAGGGTTGTACGGATAAAGAATCAATGAAATTCTTCGCTTCCAGTCTTGCTTGTTTACGAGTCGACATAGCATTTTTCCTTGGCTTTTAGCCATTATTTATAGGGATAAAAATGCTTGACGGATTAGATGCTACAAGAGGGATCACGGTAAGAAATACAGTTGTGATCTGGAGCTAGATCTCTAGAAGGATTCTAGTTAGATATCTACTCTTGTTCCCTTCGCAGGTATTAGCCTGATCAGGTTCAACGGATCCCGAGTTAACGGTCTCAGCCATATGGCACTCCGACAAGTTCGATCGAGTATATAAAAACGGCTTGGATAAACCAAGCCGAGTTGTTAACAAATCGTAAGAAAGTTTTAAGACTTTATCAAAAGTTGGAAGCCGATCCATGCGGCTGAAATACTGAGTACCACGTTGAGTAGCACATTGAGTCCCATCTTAAAGAAAGCGCCCTGCTGCATAAGAAGTACGTTATCCATAGAAAACGTAGAAAATGTAGTCAGTGCTCCTAGGAAACCAAGACCGATAATTTGTCTCCACGGTTCCGTCGCGACCATCTCGTTTTCAAACGCGGCGATGAGCAATCCCATAATCAAAGAACCAATTACGTTAACAGTCAGCGTACCATAAGGAAAACCACGCCCTAGCATCACCACACATAACTCTGAAATCAAATAACGCGAACAAGCACCAAATGCGCCACCAATGGCAATAAAACCTAAAATAGATAACTGACCCATGAATCCTCCCAAACAATAGTCTCTATATTCTAGCTTTACCGCCGATAAAAGCGAGGGTAGAAACTAAGAATGCATGCGCAAATATTAAAAGTTACAGGTGTCACTTAACTTCAATATATCCCATTAAACCGGTTTTCATGTGTTCTATAACATGACAGTGGTACATCCAGCGGCCAGGGTTATCCGCAACAAATGCAGCTTTAGCTCGGCCGTTTTTTCCAAGTAACACTGTATCGGTATGGAAAGGCTCTTCAACTTTCTTCCCATCAAGTTCTAATACAGTGAATGTATGACCGTGAATATGGATCGGGTGATGGTATTGGGTGACGTTCTTTAGATCGAATATGTAAGTCTTACCTAACTCTAAAGTCGTCAACGGTTCAGGAATATTGTCTTTGCTCATTCCTTCCCATGCTCTTTTATTAGTAAGCCAAAACTTAGGCATCGATTTCCCATCTTTAGAAACTGGTGATACCGCACCTTCCCACTCGAACACAAAATCGATCTCTTCAGCATTAGCAAGATCTAGATTAGGTACAGGGTTAAGAGGCAACAATGGCAATAAACGCCCTTCAGTAAGGGGGGAATCTACTACCTCGAACTCATACCAATTAAAGTAAAA
>NZ_JBFRPK010000055.1:0-38352 GCF_041471965.1 Vibrio sp. 10N.261.51.A3 | reverse complement strand
GCTTTAACTGATCGGCATTACCTGAAAATCAGAGCTCTTTTTTTTATTCGAAATCAGATAGACCGACTTAGCGAGTACGAATCTAGCGAGAACTAAATTCTAACTGAACGTCATCGTCCTGCTTGTGCATCCAGTGTAGACGCATACCCAGCATAATCGCGGCTGACGTTAGACCGACGATGAAACCAATCCAGAAGCCGTGCGCACCCATAGGGTCAACAATCCAATCTTTCATACCCAAGATGTAACCGATAGGAAGACCAAGCAACCAGTAAGCCACAAAGGTGATGTTGAAGATTGAACGCATGTCTTTGTAGCCACGCAGAGCACCCGCAGCGATAACTTGGATGGCGTCAGTACATTGATAAACCGCCGCGAACAACAGCAACTGCATTGCAACGGTAATTACCGCGGTGTTCTCTGTGTAAAGTAATGCAACCTGTTCTCTGAACAGGACAGTTAACGCCGCTGTCATTAAGGCTGTCACTAAACCAACAATGATACCCACGTGTGTCGCTATCTTAGCGCCTTCGGTGTTGTTTTCACCCAACTTATGCCCAACACGAATACTCACGGCTGCACCGATACTCATTGGAATCATGAAGACCAGCGAAGAGAAGTTGATCGCGACTTGGTGCGCGGCAACAATCAACGAGCCAAGTGGGGCAACCAACAAGGAAACAACCGCAAACAAGGTTACCTCGAAGAAGATAGCGGCCGCGACTGGGAAACCAAGTCTAAACAGACGGATTTGAGCTTTAAGTTGCGGTTTATGGAACGTACCGAAGATGTTGATTTTCGCCAAACGCTTTGATGTTAAAACGTAAGCGAACAGCAGAGCAAACATCACCCAATATACGATAGCCGTTGCAACGCCACAGCCAACACCACCCAGAGTAGGAGCACCAAGTTTTCCGTATACGAACATCCAGTTAAGCGGGATGTTTAATAGCAAACCAATAAAACCAATCACCATCGCAGGCTTAGTTAAAGACATACCATCGGTAAAGCTTCGCAATGTTTGGAACAACAAAAACGCAGGTACAGCAAACATCACCGCATTCATATAGCCGATGGTCTTTTCCGCCATGAGTTGTTCAATGTCCATCCACTCCAATATCAATTGTGTTTGAAAAAGCACACCAATGATTGGAAGGGAGATGACGAGCGCTAAAAATGCGCCTTGTTGAATTTCGAATGGAATTTTTACTTGTCGACCAGAACCATTCAGTTGTGCAACGACAGGAACCAACGCCATCAATAGACCAACACCAAATAGGATTGATGGTAGCCAGATACTTGCTGCAATCGAAACCGCCGCCATATCGATAGCACTTACGCCACCGGCCATTACGGTATCAACAAAACCCATTCCAGTTTGTGCAACGGATGCGATCAATACTGGGGTCGCAAGTTTGATTAGATTCGAGGATTCTTCTTTGTAACGATGCACAAACAACTCCAAATAAGAGGGAAAATTAGAATAATAGTGTAGGAAAGGACATTCTGAAGGAATCAGAGACAATGATCTTAAGCTTCCACTGGACGAATCATAAAGAAATGTCACAATAACTGCTATGAAAAACTGTTACTAGAATACTAAATAGGAATCTTATGTTTACAGGTATCGTTCAAGGTATGGCAACACTGGTTGCTATCAACAAAAAAGAGTCGTTTCAAACTCATACCATTGAGCTAAGCGATGAAATGGTTGAAGGATTAGCCATTGGTGCTTCAGTAGCTCATAACGGTTGTTGCTTAACGGTAACGGAAATTTCAGGTAACCAGATTGCTTTTGATTTAATGCAAGCGACATTGCGATTGACGAACTTAGGCCAACTGAATGTTGGTGACAAAGTGAATGTTGAGCGTGCAGCAAAGTTTGGTGACGAAATTGGCGGGCATAGCATGTCTGGCCACATTACTCTGATGGCTAACCTAGTCGATGTGATTAAAACAGAAAACAACCGTACGCTTTGGTTTGAGCTGCCTCAAGAATCAATGAAGTATGTGTTGAGTAAGGGTTACATCGGCGTTGATGGTTGTTCATTGACGATTGGTGAAGTGGAAGAGAACCGTTTCTCTGTTCACCTGATCCCAGAAACTCTGAATCGTACTCTGTTTGGCGGCCGTGAAGTAGGCGACCAAGTAAACATTGAGTTCGATCCACAAACGCAGGCAATTGTTGATACTGTCGAGCGTGTATTAGCGAACCAGAAATAGCCACTAAGCGTATTGAATCGGTGGCAATAAAATCACACCGATGACCAAATTAAAAAAGAGCACGTGAGGTGCTCTTTTTTGATCATGGTTTAAACGAGAAACTGATTGTCAGAATACTTGTTCATCATCGGCATCAATCGAAAGGTTGATTCTGTCTCTTACTTCGTCAACCTGCATATCCAAATGAATGGCATTGCAACACGCTGGACAATCATCATAGAAGTCTTGGCTACCATTAGATGCATCAAGCGTGATGTTAATACCGTGCCCACAATGCGGACAGGAGACATGTTTCTCTGTGTATTTATGCATGGCAAATTCTCCTCACTGTAACTGATACCAATCGTATTCGGTTATAAACAGCTGTAATTGGTATTAAACGGCCTGTATCTTCTGAATGCATGCTTCAGTGTGTGCTAAATATTCGCCGCCAAATTGATTGCAGTGGTTAAGAAGATGGTACAAGTTGTAAATGTCTTTCCGATCAGTATAGCCAACGTCGAGTGGATTGACGCTCTGGTAACCTTCATAAAACTCTTTAGGGAAACCTTCAAACAATTCCGTTAATGCCAAATCGCATTCATGGTCCCCCCAGTAACAAGCCGGGTCGTAACAGATTGGCCCAAAGGCTGAATTTGCTACATTGCCATTCCAAAGATCCCCATGAAGCAAAGAAGGGCGAGGGTTGTGGCCAGCAAGACGCATATTCACCACATCAACGATGTCATCGATATCACCAAACTCGATGCCTTTCTCTTTGAGCAGTTGCAGTTGGAAACCAATGCGTTGCTCAGAGAAAAAGCGACCCCATTTCTTATGCCAAGGGTTGGGTTGAAGTGTGCTGCCGATATAGTTGTCTTGGTCGCAACCAAACTCTTTTTGCTCGCCCCATTGATGAAGCCGCGCAAGCTGAACGCCGAAATCGAAGCTATTGTTGCCCGTCTCGAGCGGTTTGGTCGGCAAGTAATTCAGAATAATGAACGAGCACTCTTTGGTTTTGCCAATAAGCACCAACTCAGGAACGTAAACAGTGGAGGTTTCTCTTAACAAGCGTAAGTTCTCAGCTTCAATTTCAAACTTAGGTAAAAATTCTCGCTGATTCACTTTCACAAAGTAACGCTCATTACCATCGCTGATCATATAGCAATCGTTAATGTCGCCACCAGAAACCTTGGTACGTTCAGTAATCTGAAAGTTAAATAGAAGAGTATCTGAAAGTTGTTGAGAAATGGCCTGCCACATAGGAAATCCTCAAAGACTGAAAGTTAAAAAGATTGAAGGTTAGAAATACTGTTTGTTTAATAGCAATAGTTTAGGATAAATCTGAACAATTTATAGACGCACTCGTCAATGTTCTTAGCTCTTCTTCATCTTACGTAGAATCAATTGGCCGAATTGTGAACTCGAACTGATTCAAGCTCTTTGAAATACAAACATAAATTGAAAACCTGACGTGATGAAATAGTTTGGAACTGGTCTCACAATCGAAACGGTTTTGAACGCCACAAACTGGAAAAGAGGTTTGAGCTTGTTATTGTCTAGCGACTAAATCAAATGAGCTTTTAGAGTAAGTTGAAAGGGCTATTGTTAACTGGCGCAATACTTTGCTTCAAAGTTTGTCTTACACTTCTTTAGCGTGAATTTACTTATGTCGTAAGTAGGCAGGTATACCACATAAAGCTATATCGATTTAATTTTAAGCTGAAATACTAACTAGGATCATTTAAATGTAGTTTTGGGCAATAAAGTGATGACAAATAGCTTCATTTACATAGTATTAGGCAAGTACGTATTAATCTGCTCTAGAGCTTAAAACGGAGAATTATTGTGGTTGTAGAAACCGATGGCTATTTGGCTTTAATCGAGCACCTATCATTCAACCTTGATGTGTTTACCAATAGTAATGGTGATACTGGAAACGAAAGTGTCGAAGACATTGTTACCGACATGATTTCAACAAACATCATGGCTATTTTCGAGCAAAACCCAGAGTTGCATTCGAGCGTTCGTTTTCAACTTTTGAAAGAAGCAGATGCCGTAGTAGCGGATCTTGGTGAAGTATTAGCGGGTGTGTGGGCTAAGAAAGCGACTAACGAACAAATTGTATTCCTCGATGAGTACATCGCGTTAGTGAAGAACCTGTTTGATACTGCTGTTGCTAAATACGATTAACGGTTTGTTTGCTCATTTATCGTCGTAATTAATCAGCATAATAACAACGGGCGTTTAAGTCGTATCTTTCTAGAGTTACCTCGCTCAGCGGTTTATCTTTCGAACCGCTATAAACGCCTAAAGTGCCAAAACTTGGATGCCCAGTAAGGGTTATCTAACCTAGAAATAATGACACCTTTCGATGTCGAGGCATGTAGAAATTGGTTGTTTCCTAAATAAACGCCTACATGTCGCACCGTCATCGAAGTCTTGAAAAACACCAAGTCACCGCTTGTTGCCTGCCCATACGCAATTTCTTTTCCCTTTTTACTCTGGTCTTTTGTGGTTCTTGGTAGAGCTTGTTGAGTCGCATTTTGCACGGCGATTTGAACAAAAGCAGAGCAATCTATACCTCGAAATGAGGTCCCACCGAAATGGTATGGCACGCCTTTCCACTGTTCATACACGCTCATATAAGCGTTTGTAGTCAATTGTTCTGACTTTGATAGGGGTTTCTGTGCGGTTTGACTAAGCTGAGAAGGCGAAGGTGACGAGCTACAAGCAGCCAATGTTGCTAAAGTTATTGTAACTACAGCCATTTTTCTGATTTTCATATGTAACTCTTCTGACAAAAAACTGAAATAAAAACGTCATCAAGGACTTCTAGTATACGACCTAACTTAAGGATATCTCTTTTCGTAGTCAAACTGGATTTCACATGCCCGACACAAATTTATCAATAAAACCCTCACGTTATACATTCTCGCTCATTCAAACCGTCACTGCTGTATTTATTTCCATTCTTTTACTTGTTACTTTTTTATCAATGGTTAGCATTCGGGGCGTTGAACGGGTCGGGGGACATTTTGATGCACTCTCGGAACAAGCATTACCCCTTGCTCTACATAATGCCGAATTAACGCAAAGCGTATTAGAACAAGTAAAACTTCTCACTTACAGCACCCAATCAACCGACTTAGATACACTGAATGCCACAAGGGGCTCAATTGACCAACTCGCGACAGAGAGCAATACCACGCTAGAGGAACTCCTTTTTATCTCCCAATCTTTTCCTGATGCAATCTCTTTAGAGCAACAACAAAACCTTGTCGATGACATGGCGCAACTGCAAACCATGACCAACACGGTACTGCTGGCACAGATCGAAATTCAAAGTAAGCAAAATCTGATCGACAGTAAAATGGGCGAGTTCCGTTATGGCGTTGGGTCTATCGGACCAGAAATGAATAGAATCAGCTCATTCTTGGTTGAAGACAACCCAGAAGCGAGCGATGCAGCGAACCGATTTACATCCAGCGCGTCTGCTATGGCGAACACCTTCTTGATGTTGATGATGCAACCTGACATTGATAAAGCACAAGACGAATACCGTCAATTGAGAAACCGAATCGCAGGCCTTAACTTGGCTTACAGCGATTTTGCCGATTGGCATCCAGACATCGTTGAGTTCGCGAGCTTGACGGCGCCTTACGAGATGGTGAAAGAAGGCTTTACCGAAGAAGGCGTGATCAAACAGATCCTCTTGAAACTCGAACTTGTTCAGCAGCAAGAGCAGAACTTAACGCAAGTTATCACCCTCGCGAATACAGTCATAAGCACATTGAATCAGTTGTCTTCTACCGCTTCCCATCTGATTGATGAAAGCGAACTGGTTGTAAATCAAACCATCACCAATATTGATCGTGTGTTGTTTATCAGCGGGCTGGTTATTGCCGTAATCATTGTGATTTTATGGTTCGTGTTACGCCGTTGGATGAATAAAGGGCTAAAAAACATTACTCAACAGTTGAGTTCACTTGCAGATCATGACTTCTCTAAACTGAGTGAATTGCTTGGGCCGCTAGAGCTGCAAGTTATTACTTCAAAACTCAATACGGTCGTCGATTCAACCGCGGATTCGGTTCGTTTGGTAACGCGTAACTGTGAGACGCTTTATCAAACCGCTGAAGTAAGCCACGACGCTGCAGAACAAACTAATTCGAGCTTGAACGAGCAGAACGAATCACTTCAGAATATGATCACCACCATTACTGAACTAGAAGCATCGATTGGTGAGATAGCTCGTATCTCTAACGCATCGAACGACGATGCACAAATAGCAGAAGATGAGTCAGTGAATGGCAGCCAAGTGGTTGGCCTTAACCAACAACGATTACAAGCGCTTGAGCAGTCTCTTAGCATGAGTGAAGAGTCGATGGCTGACTTGGATGGTCGAGTGAAACAGATTCGTGAAATGGTCGATATGATCAGTGGAATCGCTGAAAACACCAACTTATTGGCACTGAACGCTGCGATAGAAGCGGCGCGAGCAGGTGAACAAGGTCGAGGTTTTGCGGTAGTTGCAGACGAAGTGCGTAAGTTGGCGAGCGGCACATCCCAGCAAACCACCAATATTCGTAGCATGATGAACGAACTAGTCGCGGCAGCCGATCGCTCACGTGCTTCTGTAACGGAATCGAGAAGTGAGATGGCCAATGCACTGCAAACCAGTGGCGATGTAAGACAAGCCTTCGAGAAAATCGAATTTGCGGTTAGCCAGATCAAAGGGCGTGTTGAGCAAATCATGGTGGCTACCGAAGAACAAGCTCGTGCAACTGTCGATGTAACGCATTCTATCACTCGCGTGTCTGAGCAGGGCGAAAATACTAAGCTGCAACTTGAATCTATGATCGAGAGTTCAGAGCAAGTCGGAGAGATAGCAGGGCGCCAACAAGCTATGCTTCATAAGTACGTATTGAAGTAAGTGTGTAAACGTCGTCCGGAAGTGGGAATTGCCGCTGAAAGGTGAGAAGCTACGCATATAAAAATGGTGCAATCTCTTATGAGTTTGCGCCATTTTTTATTATTTTCTTGAGGCGTTAGGTCTTGTCTTTCGAATGAGGGAAGGAAGCGAATGGTTGGCGTAACATTAAATCTAGCCGTTGCTCTTTACCATCTTGAATCTCGGGAACACCAATATGCACCTTGTCATGACCAAGCTTGGGTTGGGCGCGGTAAGTCTTAAACCAGATGTCCCACACTGATAAAAAGAAGCCAAAGTTTGAGTGCGTTTCCTTAACAATGACCGAGTGATGAACGCGGTGCATGTCTGGTGTCACAATCACTTTTCTCAATCGTTTATCGAACCATAGCGGAAGACGTGCATTGCTATGGTTAAACATCGCGCTCGCATTAAGAACAATTTCAAAGATCACGACAGCAATGACAGGCACACCAAGTGCGATCACCAAACTCACCTTGATGAGCATTGAAAGAATCATCTCAATAGGGTGAAAGCGCGTTCCGGTTGTGACATCGATATCTAGATCCGCATGGTGAACTCGATGTAGCTTCCACAACCAAGGAACACGGTGAAACACCAAGTGCTGTAGGTAAATGGCACAATCCAAGAGCAATACACAGATCAGAATGGTCAATTCTTTCGGAAGTGACAGGGTATTGAACAGACCCCATTGGTTTTCTTGTGCGATAACCGCCGCTTGAAATGCTGCGATAGGAATTATAGTGGCCAATAGAAAGCTGTTCAAAGCGACTAACGCAAAGTTGTTTCCCCAGCGAAACCATTTGCTTTGAGTCAGTGCTTTACGTGGAAAACGGTATTCCCAAAGCGCACACAGTCCGAAAACGACAATAAAACAAACAAGGCGAAGCAGTGATGGGTCTTGCATGGGAATTCCTTCTATCATTCTAGGGACACTGTAAGTACAATCGTGCCACTTTTCTAGATTTATCGTTATTGTCCATGAGAATCCACGCTTTTCACCGTTTATATCAACACCGTTTGTCTCTTTCTACCAAGCCGTTTAACGCGCGCGGGTGTAAAGTGGTTCGATGTCAGTTCTGTAAAATCAAACAAGACAGCTGTATCTGTGAACATCAACCAGACGTAAATACGAACGTCGCGACCATGTTGATCTTATCGGACAACGAAATACTCAAACCAAGTAATACCGGCCGTTTAATCCTTGATACCGTTAAAGACAGCTATGCCTACCTTTGGCACCGCACTGAACCGAATCAAGAGATGCTTGATGTGCTGAAAGACGATAAATATCAGCCAGTCGTGGTCTTTCCTGAAGATTATACCGATGACAAATCGCGTGTGGTTGCAGATCTTGTTGAAATGCGAGATTCGAACAAGACGTTACTGCTGATCTTTATTGATGGTAGTTGGCGTGAAGCACGACGTATTTTCCGTCGTTCAGAGTATCTGCAAGACTTACCGGTGTTGTCGATCGAACCAGAATCGGTTTCGCAATACATGATGCGTAAGTCAGACAACGAACAACATCTCTCGACTGCAGAAGTAGCGAGCTTGGTTTTGAAACAGGCTGGTGAAGAGCAGGGCGCAAAGACTTTACAGCTGTGGTTTGAGACATTTCGTGAAAGCTACATGCTAAGTAAGACGCGTTATAAGTCCGATCCAACCAAACCAAGCCTGAACGCTTTCATAGAGCACACTAAAAATGAGACGTCACTCTAACCTTTAACCGCTTTGTGCTGACTTGTTGTTCAAACAGATTCGAACACGAGATAAGTTTGTTATCCATCACGGTTTGTAGGGGGAGTGTTATGGATAATGCGTCCTAGATGTTTAATTTGAAAAATTTATTTGCCCGAATTTAGGGAAAAATTGGAGAGATTTCATGTATTACGGCTTCGATGTTGGCGGCACAAAAATTGAATTTGGTGCGTTCAATGAAAAACTTGAGCGAGTAGCAACAGAACGCGTACCAACGCCTACTGAAGATTATCAACTGCTACTTGATACGATTGCCGGTTTGGTGAAGAAGTACGACAGTGAATTTTCTTGCGAAGGTAAAATTGGTCTTGGTCTTCCTGGTATGGAAGATGCTGACGACGGCACAATGCTGGTTGTTAACGTGCCAGCTTCAACGGGGAAACCACTACGTAAAGACCTAGAAGCACTTATTGGTCGTAGTGTGAAAATTGAAAATGATGCGAATTGCTTTGCGCTTTCAGAAGCGTGGGATGACGAGCTTAAAGACGAACCATCAGTAGCAGGCCTAATTCTAGGTACTGGTTTTGGTGGCGGGTTAGTTTACGAAGGCAAAGTGTTCTCTGGTCGTAACCACGTTGCTGGTGAACTGGGCCATATGCGTCTTCCTATTGATGCTTGGTTCCACCTTGGCGACAACGCACCGTTACTCGGTTGTGGTTGTGGCAAGAAAGGTTGTCTAGACAGCTACCTATCAGGTCGTGGCTTTGAATTGATCTACGAGCACTACTTCGGCGAGAAGAAGAAAGCAATCGAGATCATTCAAGCGTACAACGAAGGTGAAGCAAAAGCGGCTGAGCACGTTGATCGTTTCATGGAGCTATTGGCTATCTGTTTCGCGAACCTGTTTACCGGTCTTGATCCACACGTAGTTGCATTGGGTGGCGGTCTTTCAAACTTCGAACTTATCTACGAAGAGATGCCAAAGCGTATCCCTAAATACCTACTGTCTGTAGCGAAATGTCCAAAGATCATCAAAGCGAAGCATGGTGATTCAGGCGGCGTTCGTGGCGCTGCATTCCTTAACATTAAGTAATCGTGACTTAAGTTAAGCTAGCTAAGGTTAGATAGTTAAAAGCACAAATAAAAATGCCGCAATCTCTTTCGAGGTTGCGGCATTTTTTTATAGTTCAGTGTTTTCGTTTCTTTAGCTCTAAGAGCTTAGATCTTAATTACAAACGAAAAGCTAGAAACGACATATCAAGCAAAAGAGCCAGAGGGCTTACTTCTTCTTTTTACCAACACCAAGATTGTCTTTTTGCTTCAACGTAAGCTTAGTAAAGCCAAGCTTGCGGAAGTAGTTGTCTTGGTAGTTGCGAACCGCTTTAGTATCAGAAATCAACTCAAGCTGTTGCTCAGTTTTTAGATACTCAGAGATATCGATGCCTTCAGCTGCAGCAACAGCTTCTTGGATCGTGCGGTGTTCTTGTTTTGAAAACAGTAACTCTTTGTCTTCGTCTTTGTAAGTGTACAGAATGGTACGAGCCATGGTGCTCTCCAATAGAATTATTACTTTGCGCGCACTCTACATAAAAAGCGTACGTGGCTCAAGGTTATGATAAAAAATCTTGAAATATTAGCGATATCAATAAAGCGAGCAGTAAGTCGCAAAAATATTTTATGGTACACTAATCACAATTTATATGTTTGATCGGCTTAAATCTAATTTATGATCAACACGCTTTACCCTCAGATTATGGGAATCATCACTCGAATTCAAAACTATCCTGGAATCAAAGGATTAGAAGAAGTTGATGCGCGAGTAAGAAAGATATGCCGTGACCATAATCAACCGTTCCCAGAGTCTATTGCGCTTTTTCTGAAGGCGTACAAAAGTGATCGCCAAGACAATCTACTTGATGCTGTCGAACATTATAAAACCTGCTTAAATGCAACCCAACCAGAAGAAGTTCAACTCACTGTTTTCGTCAACGGTCTATTGGCGTCGGTTTATAACGATTGTGGTGAATACCAATCGGCTTATGCGTGTTATGCAAAGACGTTAGAGAACTTACATCTTGTTGATGACAATATTCGAGCGCTCATCTATTGCAACCTGAGTGACATGCATTTGAGCTTAGGAAAGTTCGAAGAAGCAAAACAGTATGCACGTAAAGCGGTAACGTCATCTCAGAATGCTAACCGCCAGCTAGATTGTGCAGTGAGCCACCTTAACCTCGCTTATGGTTGTGCGTATACCGGAGAATTTGACCAAGCGATTCGAGCAATCGCTGAAGCGAAGAAGATAGCCGAGTCACTCTCAAGTAATAGAACGTTCGCACTGTGTCACGGATACCTAGCTCAAACTATGGTTCAGCAAGGTAGGGTTCAACAGGGCTGTTTTGCTCCAAGTGACGTGCTTGATGTGTTTTATCAAGCGGAACAATATTTCCTGAAAATCAACGACGACCATAATCGAATGGAAAACTTGGTGTGTTGGTTTCAATATTTGGTGGAAATAGGGGAGCTTGAACAAGCCCAAGAAAGATGTCTTTTCCTTGAGCAGAACTTTGAGCTCAAAAACAGTTACCACTTCTATAGTATTTACGCGAAGACCAAGGCGAAAATCTTTCACCTTCAACAAGATTGTAATGGCCTTGCATCACTGCAAACGGAACATATCGAGCTTTCGGAAAAATACCTCAAGGCTTACGAACGCAAACAAAGCAACCGTATTCTACAAAGCGTGGACACTCTAAGAGACAAACAACAGCACGAAGTGTTTACCCAAATGCAAAAGTACATGGGCGCTATTACCGATATCGGTCAGTTCATTGCTACCGCTCCTGATCTGTATAGCGTGCTTCCTGAAATCCTCAGTAAGATAAACACGATTCTGCCGACGTTCGAATTTGGTATTGCGCTGTATGACGACGAGTCCGACATACTCGACTACCAATACTTTGTCGATACTCAAGGCTTGGTACAAAACCTCAAAGTCACTTGCCAAGATAACCAAACCGTCGGTACTTATGTAATTCGTAAACGAGCAACAGTGCATTTGAACAGCGTCACCGATGATGCGCTAGAGCCTTATGTTGACAAGGCCTCACGTAAAGATGACGACTTAGTGGTGGTTAAAGACAAACCAGACACCAACTCCATCATTCTGACGCCGATCATTCTCAATGAAAGAGTGATAGGGCTGTTGTCCATACAGCATCATTTCCCAACCAATACCAACAACACCATTGTCAGTTAATCGAGCATTTGGCGAGTTTCATTGCTGTCTCGCTTGAGAATCAAAAGCAAAGACAGCGCTTAGAGAGTGCCAATCAAACGCTTGAGGTATTGAGCACGACAGACCCATTAACGGGTTTATCGAATCGCTATCAACTCGACAAAATTACACCTGTGTTGATTCGTAATGCTTATACGCAAAAACGGTCACTTGCAGTATTGATGATTGATATTGATGAATACAAAGCCTACAACGATTTTCATGGTCACTTACAAGGTGATGAAGCGCTTCGTATTCTTAGTCGTTTGCTGAGAAGTACATTCTCGGCCAAGAACGATTACTTGTTCCGATATGGCGGGGACGAGTTTATGGCAATCTGCTTTGGTCAAAGTAGCGAAGATATCGAAAAGAAAGTCGTTACTCTTAGAAATACATTGTATGAGTTGGCGTTAGTCAGTCCTAAAGCGATCAGAGCCAAGCAACTTACCTTATCAATCGGCGGGGTAAACGTTGAGCTTGTTAGCGACAGCGTGGATAGCAACTTCAAGATGATTTGTGACATCGCAGACAAGCAACTGTATCGAGTGAAAGAAGGTGGTCGTAACAATTATAATCTTATCGACTGCTATCTGAATAACTGCGACTTATCCAATTGTCCGTTAGATAAGCCCACGGTCGTTTAAACTAATCGGCATATCACTCTAGCTTTCTCTGTACGAACAAAAAAGAAGCCCGCTTATATCGAATATAAGCGGGCTTCTTTTGTATATTGAGAAGCTATGGTAAATCGAGGTCGTGCTAAATCAAACACGACCTTGCAGAGGAATGATCGTCACTGTCTCGCCAACTTTCACAGTATCAACTGCTGGAGAGATTTCGATTAAGCAGTTCGCTTCACTCATTGAACGCAGAATACCTGAACCTTGCTTGCCCGTTGTTTTCACTTCAAGCACGCCAGATTCATTCATCGAGAACACACCACGGCTAAATTCAGTACGGCCTTGGCGTGAGCGCAGTTGTTCAGTTGCTACAGCATTTGCTTTCACTGGCGTCCAGTTCGTTTGACCTTGAAGCTTGCGGATCGCAGGCTCAACAAAGTTAATGAACGACACCATTACTGCAACTGGGTTACCCGGCAAACCAAAGAACGGTTTGTTTTCAATTTTACCGTAAGCCAGTGGGCGACCTGGACGCATGTTGATACGCCAGAAGTTGATTTGACCGAGCTTATCCAACGCAAGCTTGATGTAATCCGCATCACCAACAGACACACCACCAGAAGTCAAAACCATATCGGTTTCAAGCGACGCAGAATGCAGCACATCCATCATCTTCTGCTCATCATCTTCAATGATGCCGTAATCGACGATGTCACAGCCGAGCTTTTGAAGCATGCCGATAATAGTAAAACGATTTGAGTCATAGATAGAGTTTGGTTTTTGCTCGTGACCCGGCGCTTGAACTTCATCACCCGTAGAGAACACACCCACTTTCACTTTACGCAGAACAGGGCAGGTACCAAAACCTAACGACGCCATCATGCCCATTTCTGGCGCTTCAATGCGTGTGCCACGTGTAAAGACAGGTTGGCCGATTTCTAAATCTTCACCTGCCATACGGACATTTTGTCCAACCGAGATTTTAGCATCAGGGAAGCTAACTTTATCGCCATCTTGGACGGCTTGTTCTCGCATCACGACAACATCAACGCCTTCTGGCATTGGTGCGCCGGTCATGATTTTAACGGCTTCACCTTGTTGCACGATTTGCTCGTAGCTGTGGCCCGCCATGACTTCAGCAACGATGTTGTAACTGTCCAATTCTAGATCTTCACTACGAATTGCATAACCGTCCATTGCAGAGTTGGTATTCTGAGGAACGTTGATTGGCGAAATCACATCTTCAGCCAGCACGCGGCCGTAGCCTTGCAGTAATTCAACACTCTCTGTGAGATCGAGTGCGTCAATGCTATCAACAATCTTTTGTTGGCCTTGAGTAACGGTTAAACCTGCAGGAGAGAACGAATCACAACAAACAGCTGGCGCTGCGTCTTTTGAAGATGAGCATGACACGGCTCTGCCTGTTGTAGAGACAAGGTCAAAGGACTGCGCGTAATCGATGATGAAATCACGAATCGCTTCTAAGTCGCTGATCGCCATTTGTGGCAGCTCTGATTCAACTTGGCTGTCTGCCGCGATAGCAATAATGTTGTTATCGTTTGGATATAACCAAGGTTTGCCCACTTCATCTCGGTGCAGTTCAATTTTAGGGAAGGCGATGTTCTTACAGCCTTCAACCAAAATCAGATCAAGGGTGTTGGTATCAAATCGAGTCAGCAGGTAATAAAAATCTGCTTCGGCTTCTGGTGTTTCTGTCATCATCACGTGACGATTACGCGATGCAATCAACATTTGGTTCGCGCCCGCTTTACGTAAGCGGTAACTGTCTTTACCCGGCTTATCGACATCAAAATCGTGGTGAGCATGTTTTAACACGCCAACTTTTAAACCCGCATCAGTCAACAGAGGAAGCAGGGCTTCAAGTACGGTCGTTTTGCCTGTACCGCTATAAGCAGCAAAGCCCAATAAAGGAAGGTTAGGGCGTTGTTTAGAATCTTTCATTATTGAAGCGTTCCGAATTGGGTGAGTTCTTCTGGCGTGTTGAGATTAACAAAGCAGTTAGGAGAATCGCTGAAATCAACGTATTCGGTAACACACTCTTTGTATAGCAAGATGATTTTACGATCACCACGTTCCAAAAACGCTTCTAACTTTGGTAGAACACGTTTGTGGAATAGGGTGAATACAGGTTGCTTAAATTCGCCATCATGCGCGACAAGAATGTCGCTGTCTTCTTTAACTGCAGAACAAAAACGCTCAACAAGGTCGTCACTGATTTGTGGGCTGTCGCAAGGGACAAAGCCGACCCAGTCTGTACTCGCGTTTTTAAGGCCAGCATGAATGCCGCCCAATGGACCTGGATAGTCAGGGAAGGAATCGGAAACAACCGGAGCAAATGCTTGGTAACTGTCTAAGTTACGGTTGGCATTGATAGTGATGCAGACATCTTGCTGTGACAGCTTGTTTATAACGTATTGAATAAGCGGAGAACCGTTGAGCTCAACAAGTCCTTTATCTTTTCCGCCCATGCGGCTGGCCTGTCCGCCAGCCAAAATAACCCAACTAGTTTGCGTTGGAAGCAGCATAAATATTCTCTTGTGCTTTATCTTTCTGAATAACTTGCAGAAGCGGCGATTCGGTCAAAGTATTGTCTTTGATCCACCATTGCTTCTTACATAAGTCGGTTAACGCGTTAGTTTGGTGACTAGTGATGACTAAACTCGCGCCTCTTTGAAGAAGATCTTCGGCCATTATCACCAATCTTTCAATAGATTCTTTGTCTAAAGAGGCACTTGGTTCATCCATAAGCAAGATTGACGGCTTAAGAATCCAGGCTCGTGCCATTGCAACGCGTTGACGCTCACCACCAGACAACACAGAAATGTGTTCATCTGCCAAGGTTTCTAAACCTACCATTCTCAATGCATTAATTATTTGAGCTCGCTTATCTTTTTGGCTCTCTTTGTTAAAGCGAATGCCATAAGCGACATTTTGGTACACCGAACCATCAAAAAGATAGGGGGTTTGATGCAGGTAGATAATGTCTTTGAACTTGAGCCTAGGGAATAAGATCTGCTGCCAGCTTTGTGTCGGAGACTGAATGCGGCCAGAGCTGGGCTGAATCAATCCAGACAATATTTTAAGTAGGGTCGTTTTACCCACACCATTATCTCCTTTGAGATAAATGGCATCGTTGGGGCCGATCGACAATTCGGGAATATGGAACAAAACACGCTCTTTGTAGCGCATTGAAATTTGCTGCGTTGTTATTTTTATACTCATGACAGCGTTCCTAAGTTCTTAAATAGCCTTTTCCTCTCACACTGGAAAGGAAAAAGTTAAGGGCTAATGCCAATGCTAATAACACCATACCGAGGGCGACGCCTTGAGCGAATGCGCCTTTGTGGCTTTCCATAGCGATAGCTGTTGGGATGTTTCTTGTCATCCCCATAATGTTGCCACCGACCATCATTGAACAACCAACCTCAGTGACGATACGAGAGAAGGCAGCGATAGTTGCAGCTAAAAGAGGGAAGCGCGTTTCCCAAATTAACGTACACGCCACACGAGTCGTTGATACGCCAAGCGTGCGCGCCGTTTCAACCGCTCGGCGGTCACTGGCTTGGAGAGCGCCGTGCATCATCGCGACTAGGATTGGGAAACAGATCAGCATCTGACCTAGAATCATCGCCTTTTGGGTGAACAGTAATTCCCAATCACCTAACGGGCCAGAGCGAGAGAGCATCATGTACATCAACAAACCGATAACCACGGTTGGGATAGCTTGCAGGGTGTTGATCACCGATAATAATGCCCACTTCCCGGGGAACTCGGTATAAGCCAATAAGAAAGCCATGATGATTGCAGGAATAATCACTAATGAGATGGCGGACAAAGATACGCTGAAAGATACCGCGACGATTTTCCACAATTCGTGGTCAAAACTCACTAGTAGGTTCATTGCATCAATCGTTGTTTGCCATAGGGTCATGAAGTATCTCGTGTGAATCGATAATAGGTCTTTATCGGTAATGACTGATGTTAATCATAGCTGACACAATATTATTGAGCCTATATTGGCCAGCTATTGTTTCTTTAAATGCTTCAGTTAACTGGTTAGTTAAGCGTAGTGCTAATTGTAATTAGTACTTACAACAAACCATTCTCAGCTTGTTATAAACGAATCTACGCTGACGAAAAACTACTCTGCGCTCGCTACAAACAGCTGTTTGCCATGCAGTTTAAAGTCGTTAATCAGTTTCTGACCTTTAGGGTTCACCAACCAATCACTGAATACTTTCGCTGCTTGGTAGTTAATGCTTGGGTAGCGCTCTGGGTTAACAAGGATTACTTGGTAAGGGTTGAATAGGTTCTTGTCACCTTGGAAAAGGATTTTAAGATCCAGTTTGTTTTGGTAAGCCAACCATGTGCCACGGTCTGTCATGGTGTAGCCTTGCATTTCAGACGCCATGTTCAGAGTAGGGCCCATGCCTTGACCAACACTGCGGTAGCCACCAAAGTTTGGTTCCATTTTGGTCTGTACCCAAATGCCCATCTCTTTCTTGTGCGTGCCTGAATCGTCACCACGAGACACAAACGTCGCGTTGTTGGTTGCGATTGCTTTGAATACATCAGCTACAGCTTTTTGAGATTCAATTTTTGCTGGGTCACTTTGAGGGCCCACAATCACAAAGTCGTTGTACATCAGCTTACGAGGTAAAACGCCGTAGCCTTTTTCTACGAAATTCGCTTCAGCTTTTGGTGCGTGAGTCATTACCAAATCAACATCACCATTTTCGCCCATGCGAAGTGATTTACCGGTACCCGCAGCTAGAACATCAACCTTGATACCAGAATCTTTTTCGAACTCAGGCAATAAGTAGTCCAGTAGACCAGAGTGATAAGTACTTGTGGTTGTCGCCAACTTAATATGAGTGGTGTCTTCCGCGCTGCTAGCCGTGTAACTGACGATAGATAGAGCTGCAATAGTTAGGGGAATTGCTTTCATTATTATTATGTCCATTCTGTTATAAATGAATGACATGCCTTCAATTTTAAAGGGCTCAAAGAGGGCATGTGCATAAGACGCTAATTGTTGTAATTAGAAATCTACACCTTATAAGCAATCTTAATGCCAACAAATAATGCATCAGATTTCTTTAAATTGCTGTTATTTCGGACAAAACTGAGTCTTTTACCCCGTTAAAATGAATCAAAACATGAGCTAGGACAAAATGTCGCACATTGTCCCTGTTGCACAAAAGGTTAATTGGTACACTCTGTCCCAACTTTCCCCACCGGCTAATCATTATGTCTTTACCTAGTTCATCTGCACCCAACCTCAACCCGAACACATTGACTCAATATCAAGCGTTTTCCGTCTTGGTTGTGGATGATGAAATGGGTATGCAGGCTATTTTAAAGAAAGCACTGGGTAAGTTCTTTGGCAAGGTATCGAGTGCGGGGTCGGTTGAAGAAGCCGAAATACTGCGTTCGAGCGAGCATTTTGATCTCATTGTTCTTGATATCAATCTGCCAGGTCGGTCTGGTATTGAGTGGGAAGAGGCGTTTAACGACAACGACAAACGTGCCGATGTGATTTTCATGACAGGTTATGCTGATTTAGAGATGACGATATCTGCGCTTAAGCTTGGTGCTTCAGATTTTATTCTTAAGCCATTCAACCTCGAACAAATGATACAAGCGGTTCTGCGTTGTATGGACAAGCGCCTTGACCAAAGAATGCAGTACGCGTTGAAGCGTGATGTGAGTCGTCATATCAAGACCGAATTGATCGGCAATTCAGACAAGACCAAACAGCTTAAATTGCTGATCAGTCAATTTGCACCGTCTCGAGCGTCCGTTTTGATAGAAGGTGAGTCGGGTACCGGCAAAGAGCTGGTTGCTCGTGGTGTACATGAAGCCAGTAAACGCACAGGTCCTTTTGTGCCAATCAACTGTGGTGCGATTGCTCCAGAGCTTCTAGAAAGTGAACTGTTTGGACATACATCAGGCGCATTTACCGGCGCGAAGAAAAACCGTGAAGGTCTTTTCCGAGTCGCAAGTGGTGGCACCTTGTTCCTTGATGAAATTGGTGAAATGCCACTGCCAATGCAAGCAGCGCTGTTACGTGTGTTAGAGCAACGTACTATTCGTCCAGTTGGCAGTGAGAAAGAGATCGCTGTCGATGTACGTGTCGTCGCAGCAACAAACCGAAATCTTCAAGAAGAGGTCGATAAAGGGCACTTCCGCCGCGATCTGTTCTACCGACTCAATGTACTTAAGATTGATGTGGTGCCATTGAGAGAGCGCCCGTCAGACCTGATTGAACTTGTTCCATACTTTACTCGTCTTTTATCGAGCGAGCTTGGCATGCCAGTTCCAAATTGGGCACATGAAGATATCTTGGCGTTGAACGAATACGAATGGCCGGGAAATATTCGTGAACTTAAAAACTTAGTCGAACGATGCATTCTTTTAGACAAGCCACCAGCACACTATTGGCGCGAGATTAATGGTGATCCTGTTCCCGCTAGTATTTCAGTGACGGTGTCACATGGTGCGGAAATGCCAAACTTGAATAATGCAGACGCTGCCGAGGGTTATCCAAACACTTGGACACTCAAAGAAGTAGAAAAATCTCATATAGAACAGCTGGTTAGTTTTCATGATGGCAATAAATCGGCAGCTGCAAGAGATCTTGGCGTCGCACGTAAAACGCTAGAGCGTAAGTACAAAGATTGGAACACAGAAGGCTCTGAATATGCCGATTAGACGTCGTTGGTGGTCAAAGTGGGCGTTCCGATTCAAAACCATGGTTCGCTACCGATTATTATTCCTAACATCAGCTCCGATCATTCTGACCTTGTGCGCGCTTGTGGCTATCACACTGTATTGGTCAATACATTACACGTGGCAGGGCGCTCTGATTGATGTTGATGAACGCTTGGATGTTGCCGATAACAGTATTCACCTGATCCAAAATCAGCAAGCATACAACGTTCGTGCGTTTGCCGAGTCTTATAACTTTCGAACCAAACTTGCGAGTGATCTTTCACACGAAGAGCTAACTCGCTGGGTGTCTGAGAACAAATCTCGCTATGAGCTCGATTTTCTGCGCTGGCGCAGTGTCGAGAGCATGGAAAAGAAACTCGAATATCTAAACTTAACTCACAAGCCTTCATTTTTCAGTGTCTTAAGCCGTAATGAACTCAATTATCTCGATCGTGACCTCGCTAAAAAAGCGGAAGTTCCGATGCTCAACGGGCAAGAGGTCGAGACTCGCGGATTGGTAAGCCGAACCGTTGTATCCATCAAAGATGAACATGATCATGTGATTGGTTTTCTCGATGGTGGGATCTTACTGAATAACAGTACTCAACTTGTTGACCAAATCAGTAACCTTATCTATCCACAACGAGAAGGTTTTAATCGTCATATAGGAACGGTCACGGTTTTCCTTGATGATCTTCGTGTTAGCACCAACGTGCCTTTGAGCAGTGAAGACAGTGTAGGGCGCGCCATTGGTACACGTGTTTCTCACGAGGTTCACTCGAAAGTCTTGAATGAAGGTAAAGAGTGGCTAGATCGAGCGTATGTTTACGATGCTTGGTACATCACAGCTTACCAACCAATCCATGACCAGTTTAATAATGTGATTGGTATGCTTTACACCGGTTATTTGATTTGGCCGCTGATAGAAACGTACTTAACCAACCTTGGCGAAATTAGCATTACCATTGTGTTGCTTCTGTTGGCATCCGGTTTGATCGTTCACCGTGGCGCACGTGATCTTTTCAACCCAATCGAACGCATTCATAAAGTGGTGAAGCTAGTACAGATGGGGCAAGACAAGCGAATTGGTACGCTAGGTTTGGATGATCAACACGAACTGACACTGCTCGCTAAACAGTTCGATAAGATGTTGGATCTACTGCACGAGCGTAATCAAGAGATTCAACAAGCGGCGTCTGAACTAGAGTGCAAAGTGCATTCTCGTACCGCGAGTTTGAAAGAGAAAACTGAAGAACTTGAACTGCACATCAAGCTTCTCAATCAAGCCAGAGATAAGCTGGTGGTCAATGAAAAACTGGCCGCGTTAGGTGAATTAACGGCAGGTATTGCTCATGAGATCAATAACCCAACCGCCGTGATTCTTGGCAACGTTGAACTGATGAAGTTTGAACTGGGCGATGAAGTGAGCCGTGTAGATGAGGAAGTCCACGCGATCATGGAGCAGATTGACCGAATTCGAAATATCACACGAAGCCTGCTTCAATACAGCCGTCACGGCGGCGTACAAGACGAAATTACGTGGCAACATATCAACCCAATAGTGGATGAAAGTATTACGCTCGTAAAAACAGGTGCGAAGAAGAAAGGCATTGTGTACGTATCGCAGCTGAACGCTAAAACCTCAGTCGAGGTCAATCGAAACCAATTGCTACAGATTCTGGTTAACCTACAAATGAACGCGATTCATGCAATGGACGGTCAGGGCACGTTAACCATTTCGAGTGAAGACTGGGTTGAAAATGGTGTGTCTCATGGCGCTATCGTTCATGTTCAAGATGAAGGCTGCGGTATTAAGGAAGAACAACTGAAACGTATCTTCTCGCCTTTCTATACCACCAAACGAGATGGCACGGGCTTAGGGTTGTCAGTATCTCAGAGTATCTTGAGCCAAACTGGCGGCGAGATCCGAGTTGAATCTGAGGTAGGTAAGGGAAGTTGCTTTAGTATCTATCTTCAACAGAAAGCGACACCTCAATTGCTTGTATCAAACCTATAAGTTCTAAGAACTCATTCACTGATATTATCATCTGATAATATTTCTAACGCGCTTGGGCTATTACACGAACGTTTTAGCCCAAGCACGAAAATTCTGCACTACTAATCTATCGCAAACCAAATCTCAACCTCTTTCGGTTTGACGAGCACCTCTTTTTGGCTATGTAAAACAGTGCATATCTTTTGATCTTGATGCATATCATCTGAACTGTACGAAATTTTGATACCTTGACCGAAAATCCATAATCAAAACAAATAATAAAGTCAGTCAGCTATGAAATTAAGTAACGCGAATAACTTAGTCAGAGATCTGCAATCAGGCGTGACTGAAATAAGCCAAGTCGTTGGTGTGATTCGTGATGTATCAGAACAAACGAACTTGTTAGCGCTCAACGCAGCAATATAAGCGGCACGTGCAGGAGAGCAAGGCAGAGGATTCGCAGTGGTTGCTGATGAAGTTCGAAATCTTGCTAGCCGCACTCAAAATTCAACTAACGAAGTGCAATCCACGATTGAGAAACTGACTCAACAAGCAGAACGGACCTTTAAGGCAATGCAAAGCAGTAACGAGAAGGTTGATCACAGTGTTGTCGCGTCTAACGAAACTCGTCAACAACTCGATGTGATTGTGAATGAACTGCATAACGCCAATGACATGGTGGCACAAATTGCCGCAGCCTCGGAGCAGTAAAGCACGGTAGCCACTGAAATGAGTGAAAGTGTTACTGGGATTCATCTCGCTGCAAATGAGGTACTCCAAGCCTCACAATCGCTCGCAGAAGACAGTCAGAAAATGGCGAACACTACAGAACACCTTACTGAGCAATTGAAATACTTTAAGGTTTAGCATCAATAGGACTATTAGCTTAAAGATAAAAAGCTCATAAAAAACACCTCCGCACTTGCGATAAGTTCGGAGGTGTTTTTATTTATGGCTAGTCATTTGCTATAAGCAACAAACGTCTAAAGCATCAAGCCTAATGCGCCGCTACTGAAATTTTCGGTGGGTTGATGTTGTGCTTCTTAAACTCTTTCATCACACGCAAAGTAATGTCGGTTTCAAACAGCTTCTCATACGCAGTATCCACAACGTAAGCCTTACAAGTTAGCTGTATTGCTAGGTAGTTATCGGTAATCGTCTGTTTAACCAAAACCGTTACAGGTTTCGGCAAGTGGATATAACGACTTGAAGACGCCGCTTCTTGAATCAGATCGCGGGCTAGGGTGATGTCTTCATCCATACCAACGTAAAACGGAATCACCACCTGCATGTCCAACGCACCGTAGTTACCACTGGTGGTCACTTCATTTAAGAACTTGTTGTTCGGAATGGTAATGATGTCATCGTTCAGGGTTCTCATTCGCACTGAACGCAAACCAATGGTAATGATATCACCGTAGTTGCCTTCGAACGTGACGCGGTCACCAACTTGAAAGGGCCTATCAATCATTACCGTGATGCCCGCGATGAATGAAGCTGCCAAATCTTTAAGCGCAAAGCCGACTGACACGGCGAGGGTACCACCAATCAAAGCCAGTATTTGGTCGTTGATTCTAAAGCTCATCATGAACACGATAAGACCTGTGCTCACATAGATAAAGAACTGAGTAAACGACTGCAGTTTCTGTAGCAGCATTCGGTATTGCACGAATTGGCTACCAAAACTGGTCACCATCGAGTTGATAAACTTAAGCAGTAACCACATCGCCGCAATAACGATCATGGAGAAGAACACGCCGCTCCATCGCACTAGACTCGCTATCTTTGAGATGTTTTCTACATTGGCTAACTCTTCCGTCGCAAAGATCGGGAAACTGACAGCACTTGCCAAGCCAACAAATAGTAGGATAAATAACTTCTTCATTTTACTTCACCAGTAGATGTTGACGGTCGAGAACGTTAGTAATGTGGCGGAACCAGTGCTCGGAAATTCGAGCCTTTTCTTCATGCCAACCAATATAACCACGGCTTTCAAAGTAACGCAGAATGCCGGTTATCTCAGCCGTGCTTAGCTGCGTACAATCAGACAAGACTTCCGGAGACGCGATTTCCAACTGCACGATAGAACGAAGCACAGCCAGCATAGGTTTTGGCATGTTTTCTAGTTCTTGTGCTTCTGGAACATGGAACAAGCGCACCACGGCTTGATCGGTATCTTTGTTTCGATTCAATGAGAGTCGGAAGAAGCGCAACGCAACGGTAGGGTTACCATCAGAGTAATGCCACAAGATTCGGTAGAAGCCTTGGCGTGCGCGATCTTCCTCGCTCATGTCATCTTGGTCCCACTGTTTAGGCACCACCAAACCATCAAACGATAACGGCTTCTCAAGATCCGTATTAATACGGCTATTTAGAAGCTCACCGACTTGTTTCTCTGTCCAACGCGGAAGGAAACACACCAAGTCAAACAGCAAACGTTCGCCACGCGCTCGATCGACAAACCGCCAGCTTGATTTGGCGATCGATATCACGACACGGTGGTTCTTTTTAGAACGACGCAGTAGATTGGTTAAACGTATCAGATCAGACAAGCCGCCAACCATTGGCTTAACTAGACGTTGTGCATTATCGATCGCAATCAAGTACGTGGTCTTGCTTTTACGAAGGTGAGCCAAGATCTGAATCTCAGTCGCTTTCTCTTCCAAGCCGATGCTCACCGCTAGATGCGCTAACAGCTCTTGATAACCAGCGTAAGGGCAACTTACGTAGACAGGTTCAGCGTTAGAGACTTTGTGCAGCAGGGTATAAAGCAGCGTTGTTGCGCCCACACCACGCTCACCTGAAACAATACAGATAGCAGGGCTGTCTGACATCAAGTAGCGAGACAGTTGCTTAACCTCATCACCGGCGTAATCAATCAGCGTGCTGTCGATATTACCCGGAAGAATGTATTCATAGGTTTGATCGCCTTTGATTCGAACCAAGTTTTGCTGATTCTTGTCAAGGTCAGACTGCTTAGCCACTTCAATTCTAAACAGGTACGCCAAAGCTTGGCTAAACAGTGTGTAATTAGACAGTAAGGCCATGATGCGGTGTTGGAAGTTGTAAACACTCAACCATACGATGCCAATGGCCGTCGCCAATATATTAAGTAAGAAGGTATCCTTGCGGTTTACTGCCCAGTTCACCCATACCGGACGATCAGAGATGTGTTGCAGCGTATCGAAGACTTTCGCACGCCATAATCTAAGCACTGAAATGGTAACCAGTACAAACCAGAAAAATAGGGCGCTGTAGATCCAGCTATAGATAGTGCCTTTGCCTAGCGTGATACTCGATATTTGCAAAGTCACACCCGCAACAATGAAACTCCAAACATAACGGCGAATGGTCGATAGGCGCAGCGCAATCACTTCTTGATTAGATGTGCGGCCCAAACGATACGCAAATTCCAAAATAAAGCTGATAGCAATCGAACCACCTAGAATCCACCAAGTGAAGATCTCAAGGAAAATCAGGTGTTGCAGGCTAGGGATGCTGGAGAGCACTCTTAGAGAAAGCGTAATCGCAATTAACCAAGCAATCGCACGATCAGCGCGGCTGATGTACCAGATCACACGTACTAAAAATGGAGGGTTCGTTTTCGCTTCAAGAAAATTAATTCTGAACAACTCAATCAAACGAGTGCTATTGGCAAGCCACCACGCTAAACCAAAATAGATAAACAACACTTTTAACGATGCACCAATCACAGGCACTGGCGAAATAAAGATGTCTTTAACGAGCGCTTTAAAGCTACGAATTTGGAAGTAAACAAGATACTCAATGTTGAGCTTGGTTAATTCCCACTCTTGCTTAAATTGAGTTACGCCGTAGGGGCCAAAACCCGTTAGGCGCTCTTTATTAGCGGAATTCGTCTGCTCTAACAGGTGTTGCTTGCTCACATTCAAGCTATTCAAAGTGACGTAACTGGTTTGAACGGCAAACCATTGATCGGCGTCGTTGTTCGCTCTGTAGGCTTTTATCTGTTGCTCGAAGGTTTTGATTTCCTGCTTTTGAACTTGTAGCACTTCAGCGAGCAATATATTGACTTGGCGTCTGTCCGACGGTTCCATAAAGAGGGGGTCGGGTAACGAATCAATTCGATCATCGAGATCAACAACAGAATCGGATACCTGCGGCTGAGATTGTAAGTCATATTCCAAGTTGGCATGACTAGGCCAAGAGAGAATGGCCAAAGTGAGGATTAAGAAGCGCGATAGTGAACGCATAAAAGTCTCTTAGAATTATGAGGTTAGGATTACTATAGTTAGATAATCTGACTTTGTGAAATCCAACCCCGTGTCGGGGGCGAGTACTTTATTCCTGTTTCGAGCGATTTTGTCATGAAATTGTCAGGGATTAGGCTAGTATTTGAGCATCTTTATTATGTCTTCTGTTGCGTTGATTGGGTTGGCTTTTACTGTGACCAATCAGCATACGATATATTCAATGGTTGGCATGATTTGGGACGTTATATACCGCCCATTATGGTGCGCTGTTCGATATTTTGTTTTTCCTTAAAATCGACGGTTTTACGGCGATAAATAGAAAACCAAAAATGTGAGTCAGTTCAAACTATGATTTGGCTAGGTTATCACTCACTTAATGGCCAGTAATTGCAATCAATACTTGCAGTTAAAGCCCTGAACAAGTAACGTTGCGGCGTTTTTCACATTAAAAAGGTAATGGCATTGATCTCCACAGCAAATATCACCCAACAATTCGGCGCTAAGCCACTTTTCGAAAATATTTCAGTTAAGTTCGGCGAAGGCAACCGCTACGGTTTAATCGGCGCGAATGGCTGTGGTAAATCGACGTTCATGAAGATCCTATCTGGTGAACTTGAGCCAAGTGCTGGTAACGTAAGCTACGATCCAAACGAGCGCGTTGCTAAGCTAAACCAAGACCAGTTTGCTTACGAAGAATTCACGGTAATCGACACGGTTATCATGGGTCACAAAGAGCTTTGGGCTATTAAGCAAGAGCGTGACCGCATTTACTCTTTGCCAGAAATGAGCGAAGAAGACGGCATGAAAGTGGCTGACCTTGAAGTTCAGTTCGCTGAAATGGACGGCTACATGGCAGAAGCTAAAGCTGGTGAGCTTCTTCTAGCGGTAGGTATTGAAGAATCAATGCACTTCGGTCTGATGAGCGAAGTAGCACCGGGTTGGAAACTTCGTGTTCTATTGTCTCAAGTACTGTTTGCAGACCCGCATATCATGCTTCTTGACGAACCAACGAACAACCTGGACATGGACACCATCAAGTGGTTGGAAGATACGCTAAACCAACGTAACTGCACAATGATCATCATTTCGCACGACCGTCACTTCCTAAACTCTGTTTGTACACACATGGCTGACCTTGATTACGGCGAACTTCGTCTATTCCCAGGTAACTACGATGAGTACATGACGGCTGCGACTCAAGCTCGTGAGCGTCTACTGTCTGACAACGCTAAGAAGAAAGCACAAATTGCTGAACTTCAAACGTTCGTATCTCGTTTCTCTGCTAACGCATCTAAAGCGAAGCAAGCAACGTCACGTGCTAAGCAGATCGATAAGATCCAACTAGACGAAGTTAAAGCGTCTAGCCGTCAAAACCCATTCATCCGTTTCGAACAGTCTAAAGAGCTATTCCGTAACGCGCTTGTGGTTGAAAACCTATCTCAAGGTTTTGAAGAAGACCTATACAACAAGTTCGATGCGATTTTCGAAGTAGGTGAGCGTGTTGCTATCATCGGCGAGAACGGTGTGGGTAAAACAACACTACTTAACACTCTAGCGGGTGCCCTAGAAGCGCGTACTGGTGAATATAAGTGGTCTGAAAACTCAAACATCGGTTACTACGCTCAAGATCACGCACACGATTTCGAGACAGACATGAACTTGTTTGATTGGATGAGCCAATGGCGCCAAGAAGGCGAAGACGAGCAAGTTGTTCGTGGCTTCCTAGGTCGTATGCTATTTGGTCAAGACGACATTAAGAAATCTGTAAAGGTTATCTCTGGTGGTGAGCAAGGTCGTATGCTTCTTGGTAAGATCATGATGCATAAACCAAACATCCTGCTAATGGATGAGCCAACAAACCACATGGATATGGAATCTATCGAAGCGCTTAACTTGGCTCTTGAGAACTACAAAGGCACATTGTTCTTCGTATCTCACGACCGTGTATTCGTAGACTCGCTTGCAACTCGTATCCTTGAAATCAAAGATGGCAAGATCAACGATTTCCGCGGTACTTACGCTGAGTTCTTGAAAGCACGCGGCTAAGCTTTAAGTTAGCCTTAGTTTTCAACTCTATGCGTTGGAAATTAAGCTATAAATTGAAAATTAAAAACGCCGTCATACTAAAAAGCATGACGGCGTTTTTGTATCTAGCTAAGTTTCTATGTATTTATCCTTGATGGGTCACTAACTATTTACATCAGAACTTTACAATTAGAAGCGGTTAGTGAATCACCAATCAAACCTACGCTTTTTTCCGACTGCTGATTATTCACCTTTCACATCAAAGTCAATCTTGTCTGCACCCGTGAACACTTGGAAGCGTAAACCTTTAGCGCGAGCAATCGTAGTGATGCCGAACTTCTGCGCTAAATCTAAGCCCATTTGTGTAACGCCAGAGCGTGACAGTAGAACAGGGATTCCCATCTGCGCAACCTTAATCACCATCTCAGACGTTAAACGGCCTGTGGTGTAGAAGATCTTATCTTCACCTGTCTCTTTGTTAAGCCACATCTCACCAGCCAATGTATCAACGGCATTGTGTCGGCCAACATCTTCAACAAACGATAGAACCTTGTCGTCTTTGCAAACAGCACAGCCATGAACCGCACCCGCTTTCTTGTAGGTGTCGTTATAATGAGTCAGCGCTTCTAGAGCCGTATAGATTTCAGATTGCTTAATCTTGGTTTGAGGCACTTGGTAATCTTCCAATTGCTTCATCACGTTGCCATACATGGTACCTTGGCCACAGCCAGAGGTAACTGTCTTCTTCTTAAGCGCTTGCTCAAGTTGGCTCGTATCTTCTTTGGTGATAACCGCTGCTGAGCTGGTTTCCCAGTCGATGATGATTGATTCAACGGCTTCTGGATCAGAAAGGAAGCTTTGGTTTTTCAAATAACCCAAGACTAATGCTTCCGGGCGTGAACCCAATGTCATTAGAGTTACGATCTCTTTCCAGTTCAACATAACGGTAAGAGGGCGCTCGCACGCAATTTGTTTCGTTAGCTTTTCGCCATATTCATCAAACACTTCAACTTCGATGGTCTGAAGTGGGTTTTCACTGGTTTTTATTATGTTTGGTTTTACCACAGTCACGTCCTACTTAATGAGATAGCGATTATAAGGGATAAGAAGTTAGACAAGAGTCATCATACGACTCTTTAGAATACATGCGTTCTCTGTCACTTAGTCAGTCTTAGCTTTAACTCAAGCATTTAGCAATTCTCATTCCAAAATAGCGGCTATTCGAGAAAACATGAAGCATTCGATTAAAATAGCGCAAAATATGAGAGTTCACCGAGACTAACTGTCTCAAACCAGCGCGATCGACTAACGTTATAGGGGTAACTTTACGACAAACGCACTAAAGACGGAGCAGGACTTAAAATGTATTGGCGTGTTTATTGCTTTGTAGAGGGTATATGATTATGCGAAGTACAAAATGTCCTACGTACGATCAGAATAAAGAAAATCAATTGGGTGCAGTATGTCTGAGATAAAAGAATTCCAAGAACACTACGAAAAAACAGAATCAGCTTGGCCAATAGGTGTCCAAAGAATAGAGAAAGAGATCAAAACTGGCATTTGGGTAGCAACTCAATGGGAACTCATCGGTTTTGAATTATCACCTGAACATGAAACCCCAGACGTATGTTCGCTTCAGTTGCACAAAGACGAGCGTACAGACTATCGTTTCAACCTAAGCTCTCAGCAACCTAAGCTTTTCTTAGTGATGGATAATGTCGATTCAGGCGTTAAGCCCGTCATTCAGTTACTTACAGCATCACAAACCGTTGCAGGGCAATACATGGACGGTGACAACCAAGTCCTTTCATACGACATTCCGTTACCTGTACAAGCTTGGATGGAAGCGTTCATCGGTCGTCATGGTGAGTTATTAGAAGCAAGACGTAAGAAACGTAAAGGCGCGGGTCGATCAAATGGCAACTAACTTTTTTAGCCGTTGGTCTCAACGAAAGCTTGATGAATCAACCGACCAACCTTTAGAAGCGCAACAAACGCTTGAGGAAACTGAGCTTACTTCCGCAAAGACTTCGTTTGCTGCTTCATCTATAGACGCAGAAACATCGGAGTCATTAGAGCGTGATACTTTAGAAAATGGTGCTTTAGAAAATGAGTCTCCAGAACACAATGAAGACGCTCACGCTGTCGATTCTCAAGCTATTGACTCTCAGGAGATAGCATCAGAAACGACTGAAGACTTGTCTGTTGCTCAATTATTGGTGTCAGAAGCTTCAGAAAGCGTAAAAAAAGCGGCATTGCGTAAATTATTCCTCTCAGAAGAATTCAACGTTCGTGATGGTTTAGATGATTACGACGACGATTACAGTAATTTGAAGTCTCTTTCTGAAGGGGTTGCGGAAACCTTGCGTGATTGGGTTAAAGACAAAACGGAAGAAGAAACTGCGCCAGAAGAAGAGCAAATCATTGATAATAAAGACGAAGGTGAAGTTTTAGAAAATTCTGAAAGCGATCTTGAGGTATCTGATAATAAACTTGAAACGTCAGAAAGTGCCGAAATAACCGAACAAGAAAAAGAACTGTATAAAAACACAGTATCGGATAATAACGCTACAATGTCAGACGAAGCAGACCTGAAAGAGGTGGGACAAAATATACCACACAAAGAATAGGTACATTTTGACTAAACACTCAATGAACCGCTTGCGACAAAATGTCCCAAGCGGTTTTTTTATACGCACAATAAACGTTATATAGGATTAAATCACTGAAATATAAGGCATATTAAATTGGCATGGCATTTGCAAAATAACGTTCATTATCAACTTTTTTGTAGATAGACGAGTTCACGGTCTGACGAACGACACACTGGCTAAAGGGTTAGTTGTTAACGGATTACTCAGCAAGTTCTCTCTCGCTTACTACAATAAAGGTTGAACAGATTATCCATGTCCAAAGATGGAACTGAGCAATGCTTAAACAATTATTAGAACAAGCAAATTCAAATAACGCTAAAGCAAGACTGTATGCATTTGAAAATACAGTTGAGTTAACAAATCTGATTCCACCTACTGTTAGCTACGAAAGCGGCGGTAATACACTTGTTATTGGTCCAACTGCGATCATTGAAAGTGCTGCGGCTCAATTACCTCAGTTAACAAGCCTAACACTGCTTTCGACAGATGGTGTGAAGGCAACGAATACTGAGTCAGAGCTTTACTACGCAAATGCTGTTCAGGTTTCAGGGTTCCTTGGTACGTTCGAAGTTCTAATCGAAAACAAAGGCCTAACCAATAACCTTGCAAAAGTAGCAATCAATCATGACTGTTTTGATGTGGTTTTGGACTTATGTCTGAATAGCTGCATGACTGAAGAAGTACCTGTTCCTGGTTATTACCCAGTAGGTCGTGGTTATCCAAAACTGGCTGAAGCGTTAGAAGAAATTCCTACGTTAATGGGCACGTTTGATAAGCCTAAGTTCTTCCGTTTGGACACAGACCTATGTGCACACAGTTCTCGTGGTGTTAAAGGTTGTGAGCGTTGTGTTGATGCTTGTCCTGCTGGCGCACTATCAAGTGAAGGCTCTGATAAGACGGGTCACAAGATTGAGATTAACCCTTACCTATGTCAAGGCGTTGGTACTTGTGCAACTAGTTGTCCTACAGAAGCGATTACCTATGCGCTGCCAAACCCTGATGACACTCAAAAGTTTATTGAACGTACGCTAGCTAATTATGAGCAAGCGGGCGGTCTGGATCCAATCGTACTTATCTGTAGCTCTCGTCATGAGACTTACAATGTAATGGCGCTAAAAGCACTGCCAGATAACGTGATTCCAATTGTCGTAGAAGAACTGCCATCTATTGGTATCGATACTTGGTTTGCAGCTTTAGTTAATGGCGCAACTCAGGTTCTGTTTGCCGCATCTCGCTTTATGCCAGAAACGATCATTCGTGTTCTAAATAACGAAGTAGGGATTGCTCAAGAACTACTAGATCAAATCGGTATTCCAAAAGAAACCATCGATATTCTGTACTTAGAATCTCTACGTGAATGTCCTCCAACACTTTGTGTGGATTCATTCGACCTTGCACTTGGCGATCTTCAAGGCAACAAGCGCCAACGTCTATTTACAGCACTTGATGCGATGTCTTCAGCTCGTATTCCTGTTGAAAATGTTGTTGAGCTTCCGTCAAACGCACCTTACGGCAACGTTTCGTGTGATAGCAAAGATTGTACGTTATGTATGAGCTGTGTGGCTGTGTGTCCGACACGTGCACTTCATACCGACGGGGCTTCTCCATCACTTAAATTTGTAGAACAAGACTGTATTCAATGTGGCTTGTGTGAAAAGGCATGTCCTGAAAATGTTCTGACTCTTACGCCTCGTATGAACTGGGTAAAAGAAGAACGTCAAAAAGCAGTTGTGATTCATGAAGAGAAAGCTGCGGAATGTGTACGTTGCCATAAACCATTCGCACCTCAGTCTATGATTGACATGTTACAGAACAAGTTACGCGGTCACTCTCACTTTTCAGATGAAGCAGCGATTAATCGTATTGCTATGTGTGAAGACTGCCGTGTGGTGGATATGTTCGATTCAATGGCTCAAGACCCATTGAAACAATTGAAATACTAGGAGTTAGCCTTGGAAAAGAATTTGGATCAGGCACAAGAACAGACACTAAGAACTGAGATCTATTTGGTTCTATCCGCACTGTTTCGCAGCGCACCTTCTGAAGAGGTGATCGACTTTCTAAAAACACTCGATATTGAAGCGTCTGAAAGCGCAATGCAAAAGGCTTGGATTGCCATTCAACAAGCGGCAACAGAATCAAACCGTGAAGCTCTTGAAGACGAATATCAAGATTTGTTCATCGGTATTGGGCGTGGAGAAGTCGTTCCATTTGGTTCTTGGCATCGCACTGGCGCCATGATGGAAAAACCATTGGCAGAGATTCGTCATGACTTAGAGCTTTTAGGCATTGAGCGTGACGATCAAGTGAAAGAGCCGGAAGATCATATCGCAGCACTGTGTGAAGTGATGGCGATGCTAACGGCTGAAGAAGAAGCACTGCAACAGGCGGTATTCAATAAGCACCTTGGCCCTTGGTTTAACTCTTTCACGCGTCAGCTTGAAGGGGCAGAAAGCGCGAACTTCTACAAATCGGCCGCTCAACTGTGTGAAGCATTCTTAACGTTAGAACAAGTGCGTTTTAGCGTGAATACAAAAAGCAGTAAGCACAAATTAAAGATTGATGTGAAAAACGTCACTGATTACGAGTAATCGAGCAGTACGCGATTATATCGATAGAGGGGCATTAAGCCTCCAAAAAAAGATCTACCGTAAGGTAAGGAAGCAATGATGAAAGATAATAAAGATATAAATACAAGCCGTAGGGATCTACTCAAAGGCTTGACGACTGCAGCCGTTGCTGGTGCCGTTGTCGCTGGTACAACTAAAGTGGCAACCGCTTCAGAAACTGTTGAAATTTCGAAAGAAGACGTGAAGAAGACAGGGTATCGTGAGACGCAACACATTCGCGATTACTACGACACACTTTAGGAGATAACGGATGAAACTTGTCAAACGCTCCGATAGTGTGAGCAAAGAAACCAATCAGCTAGGTGTGTCTCGACGTGCCTTCATGAAAAACACTTCATTAGCTGCTGGTGGCGCAGTGGTAGGCGCAAGTCTATTTGCACCAGGTATGATGAAGAAAGCACAGGCTAAATCAGTCGATCCAAAAGCGAAAACAGAAGTGAAACGTACTATCTGTTCTCACTGTTCTGTGGGTTGTGGTATCTACGCTGAAGTTCAAAATGGCGTATGGACAGGTCAAGAGCCTGCATTCGATCACCCATTCAACGCTGGTGGACACTGTGCGAAAGGTGCAGCACTTCGTGAGCACGGCCACGGTGAACGTCGTCTTAAGTACCCAATGAAATTGGAAGGCGGTAAGTGGAAGAAGCTTTCTTGGGAACAAGCGATTGAAGAGATCGGTAACAAAGCGCTAGAACTTCGTAAAGAGTCTGGCCCTGATTCAGTTTACTTCCTAGGTAGTGCGAAACACAGTAACGAGCAAGCTTATGCATTCCGTAAGATGGCTTCGCTTTGGGGCACCAACAACGTTGACCACCAAGCACGTATTTGTCACTCAACCACAGTAGCCGGTGTTGCGAACACTTGGGGTTACGGTGCAATGACAAACTCGTTCAATGACATGCACAACTGTAAATCGATGCTGTTCATTGGTTCAAACCCAGCGGAAGCTCACCCAGTAGCGATGCAACACATCTTGATCGCGAAAGAGAAGAACAACTGTAAGATCGTTGTTGCGGATCCTCGTCGTACGCGTACTGCTGCGAAATCAGATCACTACGTTTCTCTTCGTCCAGGTTCTGACGTTGCGTTTATCTGGGGTGTGTTATGGCACGTCTTTGCAAACCAATGGGAAGACAAAGAGTTCATTAAACAACGTGTATTCGGCATGGACGAGATCCGTGAAGAAGTCGCGAAGTGGAACCCAGCAGAAGTTGAGCGTGTAACAGGCGTTAGCGAAGAAGACGTTTACCACACAGCAAAACTGCTTTCAGAAAACCGTCCGGGCTGTATCGTTTGGTGTATGGGTGGTACTCAACATACTACGGGTAACAACAACACACGTGCTTACTGTGTACTTGAGCTTGCGCTCGGTAACATCGGTAAGTCAGGTGGCGGTGCAAACATTTTCCGTGGTCACGATAACGTACAAGGCGCAACTGACCTTGGCGTACTATCAGACACGCTACCGGGTTACTACGGCTTGTCTGAAGGTTCTTGGCGCCATTGGTCTAAAGTTTGGGATATCGACTTTGACTGGGTTAAAGGACGATTTGACGACAACGCATACGGTGGTCAAAAACCAATGAACAGTGCAGGTATTCCTGTCTCTCGTTGGGTTGATGGCGTGCTTGAAGACAAAGACAAGATTCGTCAACGCGAAAACATCCGCGCCATGTTCTACTGGGGTCACGCGGTGAACTCTCAGACTCGTGGTCCAGAGATGAAGAAGGCGATGCAGAAGCTGGATATGATGGTTATTGTTGATCCATACCCAACAGTCGCTGCAGTAATGAACGATCGTACTGATGGCGTTTACTTGCTTCCAGCAACTACTCAATTTGAAACCTACGGCAGTGTAACGGCATCAAACCGTTCTCTACAGTGGCGTGACAAGGTTGTAGATCCTCTGTTCGAATCAAAGCCTGACCACGAAATCATGTACCTTCTTTCTAAGAAGCTTGGTTTCTCTGATCAGCTGTTCAAAAACATCCGTGTTGAGAACAACCAACCATTGATTGAAGACATCACTCGTGAATTCAACAAAGGTATGTGGACGATCGGCTATACAGGTCAAAGCCCAGAGCGTTTGAAAGAACACCAACAAAACTGGCACACGTTCCACAAAACAACGCTTGCTGCAGAAGGCGGCCCAGCGAATGGCGAGACTTACGGTCTGCCTTGGCCATGTTGGGGCAACCCAGAAATGAAACACCCAGGTACACATATCCTTTACGATACGTCTAAACCAGTTGCTGAGGGCGGCGGTAACTTCCGTACTCGTTTCGGTGTGGAATTTGAAGGTCAAAGCCTATTGGCTGAAGACAGCTACTCAAAAGGCAGCGAAATCAAAGATGGTTACCCAGAGTTCAGTGACAAACTGCTGAAACAACTGGGTTGGTGGGACGACCTAACAGCAGAAGAAAAAGCCTCTGCTGAAGGTAAAAACTGGAAAACCGACGTTTCTGGTGGCATCCAACGTGTTGCTATCAAGCATGGTTGTATTCCTTTTGGTAACGCGAAAGCGCGTGCGATTGTTTGGACATTCCCAGACCGCGTGCCACTGCACCGTGAGCCACTTTACACGCCACGTCGTGATCTAGTCGCTGACTACCCAACGTGGGACGACAAAGAAGCGATTTTCCGTGTTCCTACGTTGTACAAATCCATTCAAGACCAAGATAAGTCTGGTGAATACCCGATTATTCTTACGTCTGGTCGTCTGGTTGAGTACGAGGGTGGTGGTGAAGAAACACGTTCTAATCCTTGGCTAGCAGAACTACAACAAGAGATGTTTGTTGAAGTGAACCCGAAAGACGCAAACGACATTGGCTTCAAAGATGGCGATGATGTTTGGGTTGAAGGTGCTGAGAAGGGCCGAATTAAGGTGAAAGCGATGGTAACACGTCGTGTGAAACCGGGTTTAGCGTTCTTGCCGTTCCACTTCGGTGGTAAGTTTGAAGGCGAAGATTTGCGTTCTAAATATCCTGAAGGCACCGATCCTTACGTTATTGGTGAAGCAGCCAATACAGCAACCACATATGGTTACGACCCTGTCACGTTGATGCAGGAAACGAAAGTAACCCTTTGTAATATTCGTAAAGCGTAAGGAGTCTTAAAATGGCTAGAATGAAATTTCTTTGTGACACCAAACGTTGTATCGAATGTAACGGTTGTGTCACTGCATGTAAGAATGAAAATGATGATGCTCTGGAGTGGGGTATTCAACGTCGCCGCGTTGTCACATTGAACGATGGTGAACCGGGTGAAAACTCTATCTCTGTAGCATGTATGCACTGTACTGATGCGCCATGTATGGCAGTGTGTCCTGCAGACTGTTTTGAACATACAGAAGACGGCATCGTACTTCACAATAAAGATCTATGTATCGGTTGTGGTTACTGCTTGTTTGCTTGTCCGTTTGGCGCACCTCAATTCCCTAAACAGGAAGCCTTTGGTGAGCGCGGTAAGATGGACAAATGTACCTTCTGTGCTGGCGGCCCTGAAACAGAGCCAGGTTCTGTGGAAGAACGTCAGAAGTACGGTGCGAACCGTATTGCTGAAGGCAAGCTACCAATGTGTGCTTCTTTATGTTCGACCAAAGCACTACTAGCGGGTGATGCAGAGAAAGTCTCTGATGTATTCCGTCAGCGTGTTGTTGAACGTGGTGCGAAGGGTGCAGGCTGGACAGACGGCAATGACCTTTCTTACGATGCGATGAAGAGCTAGTTAGGAGAGACATATGCTTACAATGTTTAAGCGTCTCTTCCTTGTTGTGCTGCCAATGTTGGCAGCACTAACAATGCTGTCTCCTTTGAGTCATGCATCTGAGACGAACTCATCACAAACTCAATCGAGCTCTGCTGAAAGAGAAATTACACAACTTGCTGGCGCTGATTTTTGGCGACAAGTAAGAAACGGTGAAGAAGGTTACACCACATCTCAATCGGCTGAGCACGGTGTGTTGATCAGTACCCCAGGTCAAACGTGGTACATATTGAAAGAGAAGTGGATGTCACCAGCCGGTGCTGTCGCTATCTTTGGCAGTATTGCTTTCGTTACTCTAATGTACGTTGTGATTGGCCCATTAATGCTGAGTGCACCAAGAACGGGCCGTAAGATCAAACGTTGGTCGCGACTGGACCGCGCACTGCACTGGAGCATGGCGTTTACCTTCTTAACACTGGCGTTCAGTGGTTTGATGTTGGTTTACGGTAAACACTTCTTGAAACCTTATATCCCAACCGATTTATGGGGCTTCATCGTTCTATTGGCGAAGCAATACCACAACTACATCGGCCCGATTTTCTATGTGCTGTTGATGGCTGTTCTAATCAAGTGGTGGCGCAAGTCGATCTTCAAAATGGTCGATATCCAGTGGTTTATAAAACTGGGTGGTATGGTCGGGAAACATAAAGGTTCTCATCCATCTGCAGAGTTTTCGAACGCGGGTGAAAAAGCGCTATTTTGGCTGCTTATCGTTATGGGCAGTGTCGCAGCAATCAGTGGCTTGGTGTTAGATTTCCCAATCTTTGGCCAAACACGACGTGATATGGAGCTTTCAAACCTAGTCCATATGTTGGCTGCTTTAATCCTTATCTGTGGCTTTGTGTTCCACATCTACATCGGCCTGTTCGGTATGGAAGGCGCTCTAGAAGGTATGGTAACAGGCGAAGTCGATGAAACTTGGGCTAAAGAGCACCATGACCTTTGGTACAAAGAAGTGATGGAACAAGAGAAAATCGGCGCTGAACAAAGCGCAAACGTAGCAATAGAGAAAACCGAAGAGGTGAATAAGAATGAACAAACCTCATAAAGGTATTTGGGTCGCTTACATCCTAAGCTGCTTTACACCCTTTACTTGTCTTCTCTCTGGTGTGGTCGCGATTATCTACGCAGGCTATCGTTTAGATAAAGGGGAAGACGGCGAAGTAGTGGATACGCATTATTACGGCTTGATTCGCTCTTTCTTCTTGAACCTGACGTTCTTTGTTGTGCTTATCGTCACGGTAGCGACCTCTAATGGCGTGTTGATCGGTGTGAACGATTACTGGTATCAAAACCATATTATCGATGACATCGCTTACTACATCCCATACGTAGGCATGTTGTTTGGTGGTGTCGCGATTGTGGTTTGGTTTATTCGTATGTATCAAGGCATGCAGCGCTTAAGTCAAAACCTACCGCAAAGCCCGACAACAGGACCAAACCTGTAGTGAGTATCAGACGAACTAGATAACAAATTATCTAGAGCGATTTACTCAAAACAACCATCGTATAGAAAGCCCAGTGATTCGAGTCGCTGGGCTTTTTTTAGGTTCATCGCGGC
>NZ_JBFRPK010000054.1:0-52778 GCF_041471965.1 Vibrio sp. 10N.261.51.A3 | reverse complement strand
GTGTATAAGAGACAGCCTATTGAGGCGCCTTTTTCTGTTATTCACTTGCTGTCATTTGCTTACTGTTATTGGAAAGTAAGCGAGCAACAAGATTGTTTACTGCTCTTGTTCGCGCGCAATCGCACGGTAACCAATATCATTGCGGTGGAACATACCATTCCAGCTAACTTGCTTCGTCAACGCGTAAGCGCGCTCTTGAGCCTCAGAAACCGTATTGCCCAGTGCTGTTGCACAAAGTACACGACCGCCGTTTGTCACAACGTCGCCAGCTTCATTATTTGTCGTACCCGCGTGGAAAACCTTTTGGCCTTCAACTTCGCTTGTTGGTAGTGAAATAACGTCACCTTTTGCGTAGTCAGCAGGGTAACCGCCAGCCGCAAGAACAACACCGATAGAAGCGCGTGGATCCCACTTCGATTCTGCTTCGTCGAGCTTCTCGTCGATAGCCATTAGGCAAAGTTCAACAAGGTCTGACTCCATACGCATCATGATAGGTTGCGTTTCAGGGTCGCCAAAGCGGCAGTTGTATTCGATAACTTTAGGTGTGCCGTCAGCATCGATCATTAGGCCAGCGTAAAGGAAACCTGTGTAAGGTGCGCCTTCTGCGTCCATACCACGTACCGTTGGGTAGATAACTTCCTCAAGGATACGGTTGTGGATTTCTGGAGTTACAACCGGCGCAGGAGAGTAAGCACCCATGCCGCCCGTGTTTGGCCCAGTGTCTTTGTCGCCAACACGTTTGTGATCTTGGCTGGTGGCCATAGGAAGCACGCTAGAGCCGTCAACCATTACGATGAAGCTTGCTTCTTCGCCTTCGAGGAACTCTTCGATAACAACGCGGCTGCCTGCTTCGCCAAAGGCGTTGCCCGCTAGCATGTCTTTGATTGCGTCTTCTGCTTCTTCAAGGGTCATCGCAACGATAACGCCTTTACCTGCCGCAAGACCGTCAGCTTTCACTACGATAGGAGCGCCTTGCTCGCGAACGTAAGCGATAGCTGGCTCAATCTCAGTGAAGTTTGAGTAGTAACCTGTTGGGATATCATGACGAGCTAGGAAGTCTTTAGTGAATGCTTTCGAACCTTCAAGCTGTGCTGCCGCTTGAGTTGGACCAAAGATAGGAAGACCCACTTCGCGGAATGCGTCAACCACACCAATAACTAATGGCGCTTCAGGGCCAACGATAGTTAGTTCGATTTTTTTCTCTTGAGCAAACGCCACTAAACCAGCGATGTCTTCAACGCCGATGTTTACGTTCTCTAGTTTTGGCTCAAGTGCAGTACCTGCGTTACCTGGAGCGATGAATACTGTTTCAACGTTTGGGTTTTGTGCTGCTTTCCAACCTAGTGCATGCTCACGACCGCCAGCACCGATGATTAAAACTCGCATTGTAAAATCCTTAATCTCAAATATCTAAATATTTAAAAAAACAAAATTATAAATTCTGCTCAAAGTAGTTGGTGATGTGGCTAGGCAGCAATTGAGCCCATCCCGGGAGCATAGCGCGCTATGTGACCGGGGTGGGCGAAAGCAGCTAACGACGCCACAGTGCCAAATACGAAGAGGAAATTAGTGGCGGAAGTGACGCATGCCTGTGAATATCATCGCCATGCCGTGTTCGTCTGCTGCTGCGATAACTTCGTCATCACGCATAGAGCCGCCCGGTTGGATAACACACTTGATGCCAGCCTCTGCAGCCGCGTCGATACCGTCACGGAATGGGAAGAATGCATCTGATGCCATCACACAGCCTTCAACCTGTAGACCTTCGTCTGCAGCTTTGATGCCTGCGATTTTCGCAGAGTAAACGCGGCTCATTTGGCCAGCGCCAACACCAATTGTCATGTCGCCTTTCGAGTAAACGATAGCGTTAGATTTAACGTATTTCGCTACTTTCCAGCAGAATAGAGCATCTTTTAGCTCTTCAGCCGTTGGTTGACGCTTAGAAACTACTTTTAGGTCGTCTTCTGAAACCATGCCTTGGTCGCGGTCTTGCACTAGTAAACCACCGTTAACGCGTTTCACGTCAAAACCAGTTGTCTTAGTTGTCCACTCACCACACTCAAGCAGGCGAAGGTTTTTCTTAGCCGCTACGATTGCTACTGCTTCAGCAGAAACAGATGGTGCAATGATAACTTCAACGAATTGACGCTCAGTGATAGCCGTTGCTGTTGCTGCGTCTAGTTCACGGTTGAAAGCGATGATGCCGCCAAATGCAGACGTTGGATCTGTTTTGAATGCGCGGTCGTAAGCTTCTAGGATGTCTTCACCTAGTGCAACACCACATGGGTTAGCGTGCTTAACGATCACACATGCTGGCTGGTCGAACTCTTTCACACACTCAAGTGCTGCGTCAGTGTCAGCGATGTTGTTGTAAGAAAGGGCTTTACCTTGAATTTGGCGAGCAGTAGATACAGATGCTTCTTCAGGGTTCGCTTCAACGTAGAATGCTGCTGCTTGGTGGCTGTTCTCACCGTAGCGCATGTCTTGCTTCTTCTCGAACTGTTGGTTGAACGTGCGAGGGAACTTAGACTCTTCGTCAGCCTTCTTTCCTTCTTCATCAAGTAGAGAGGCACCGTATGATGGAACCATAGTGCCGAAGTAGTTAGCGATCATGCCGTCGTAAGAAGCCGTGTGTTCGAATGCTGCGATAGCGAGGTCGAAGCGAGTCTCTAGTGTTAGAGATTTCTCGTTCGCGTCCATTTCAGCCACAACACGCTCGTAGTCGTGTGCGTTTACAACGATCGTTACGTCTTTGTGGTTTTTTGCCGCAGAGCGAACCATGGTTGGGCCACCGATGTCGATGTTCTCAACAGCGTCAGCAAGGGTACAACCTTCTTTAGCAACGGTTTCTGCGAATGGGTATAGGTTTACAACAACCATATCGATAGGGTTGATACCGTGAGTTTCCATCACGTCATCATCTTGGCCACGACGGCCTAGAACACCACCATGAACTTTCGGGTGCAGAGTCTTAACACGGCCATCCATCATTTCTGGGAAACCAGTGTAGTCAGATACTTCTGTAACAGAGATGCCTTTTTCAGCAAGCAGGCGAGCAGTGCCACCGGTAGATAGGATATCTACACCACGGTTAGCAAGAGCTTGTGCAAATTCAACGATACCAGTTTTGTCTGATACGCTGATGAGAGCGCGGCGAATTGGACGAGCGTTATTCATGCTTCCATCTTCCTCAAATTCATGGGGTTAAAATAAAGATATTTGCCAAAAAAGAACTTGTTTCTATCTTCTTAGCGTGGATTATCTTAGATACCAGTAAGAGATAAAATATTGGCCAGTTTTGGTAAAGACCTTTTGGGTTAGTCTTATGATTAAGCTATAAGATAACCAACTCCAAATTTGATGGCGCAGATTCTAACTAATTTATTACAAAAAAGCTCGCGCAATCGTTTGGCATCTCAAAATTAATTATGAAAAGTGCCATTTCAGCCTGAAAAGTAACGATAAGGTTAATTGTGGAATGGACGGAACAGTAGGAAAAAACATGTTTCAGATCGGTGAATTAGCGAAACGATGCGGTGTGACAGCCGATACCTTACGATTTTATGAGAAGAATAACCTGATCGCGCCAGCCAGTCGCAGTGAGTCGGGTTATCGCCTATATGATGAAAATAACCAGAAACAGGTAACGTTTATTCTCAAATCTAAAGCGTTGGGACTGAGTCTGGACGAGATTAAAGAATTGCTTGAGATTCGTCTCGAAGCCACACAGCACAGTTGCGCCGAAGTGAAATCAATTACCTCAGCAAAACTAGAGATGATCGATGAGAAGATTACCGAGTTAACTAAGATTCGCACCGCACTTAAAAAGATTAATGATGCGTGTTGTGGTCACGTAGACGATGATGCAAGCCATTGTTCGATTCTAGCAGCCTTGGACTCAGCAAACGTCGACAAAGGTCGCTGCTGTCGCACTGGAGAGTAATCAGCGACTATCACGGATCGACAAGCCAAAAAAAAGCCAAACTCAACAATGAGCTTGGCTTTCAATTCAATAAATTACGAAAGAACGATTAGTTCATGCCGTATTTTTTAAGTTTCTTGCGAAGAGTACCGCGGTTAATACCCATCATGGTTGCTGCGCGAGTTTGGTTACCGCGAGTGTACTGCATGATAGTGTCTAGTAGTGGCTGTTCAACTTCAGCTAATACTAATTCGTATAACTCGCTGACTTCTTGACCGTTTAATTGAGCAAGGTAATTTTTCAATGATGCTTTAACTGAGTCACGTAGTGGCTTCTGCGTGATTTGGTCTTGTGATGTAACTGTAGTTACTGTCAATGCTTCTGAAGTCAGATTTTGTTCGAACATATTCGGTCTAGCTCTTCTCGTAATTATGGTGCAACGTTATCAAAAAAACCTTCTAGCGCTTCAAGCTGCAGATCACCTGCTTCGAATGCGTTGAAGGTACGGCGAAACTCACTCGCTTGTTCATGTTCTTTTAGATACCAACCCACATGCTTACGAGCGATGCGAGGGCCTAAAAACTCTCCATAAAATTCATGTAGAGCGTGCACATGACCAAGCATGATGTCTTTCACTTCCGAAATCGGGAGTGGGTCCATCGTGGTGCCGTTTTCCAAATAGTGTAGGATTTCGTTAAAAATCCAAGGACGTCCTTGGGCAGGTCGACCTATCATTAAAGCATCAGCGCCGGTGTACTCCAGCACAAACTTCGCTTTTTCCGGACTATCGATATCACCGTTAGCGATAACCGGAATAGATACTGCTTGTTTCGCTGCTTTAATGTGTTTGTATTCTGCCTCACCTTTGTACATACAAGCGCGAGTTCTTCCATGGAGCGCAAGAGCTTGTATGCCGCAGTCTTCGGCTATTTTCGCGATTTGGACACAGTTTCTATTGTCTGTATCCCAGCCTGTGCGCGTTTTCAACGTTACTGGAACGTCGACAGCATTTACCACCGCTTTCAGAATGTCTTCAATGAGTTCTGGATGCTGCAGTAAGGCTGAGCCCGCAAGCTTCTTATTCACTTTTTTGGCTGGACAACCCATGTTGATATCGATGATTTGCGCACCGTTATCGACATTAAATTGAGCAGCCTCGGCCATAAGCTGTGGATCTGCACCAGCGATTTGTACTGAACGAATGCCCGATTCGCCTTCATGTACCATACGCTGCTGAGACTTTGACGTTTTCCAAACTTTCGGATTGGAGGACATCATTTCACTGACTGCCATCCCCGCACCGTAGCGAAGACACAACTCACGGAATGGTCTATCCGTTACGCCAGCCATAGGAGCGACGATTAGATTGTTCTTAAGTTGATAATTTCCGATTTTCAAAAATGTCATCACAGTTCTGTACCAGCAAGGGCGCGCATTTTACGCATTTTTTCGCTGCGTGAAAAGACTAATATTTGAGCATTTACAATTTGTTTTTGTAATTTGTTTAAATTTCAGTCAATTAGCGCCCAAAGTCTTGTCTAGCCTTGCTTGCGACCTGAGATTCGACACCATTCTTGTTGTTCGATGATCGGATCAATGTGAAGCTCATCACGATAATAAGTGGCAACATCTTCTGCTTGTGTATCTAAAACACCCGACATCGCAAGTACACCATTTTGCTTAACTAGGCCCTTGATGATGCCAGAAAGGTCGCGTAATGGACCCGCAAGAATGTTGGCAACAACAACGTCTGCTAGCAAACCTTCCGGTTGATCTTGTGGCAAGAACACCTCTAGTTGCTCAGCAACGCCATTGCGTTGTGCGTTGTCTTTTGATGCAAGCAGAGCTTGAGGATCAATGTCGATCCCGATAACTTTTGCTGCGCCTAGTTTGATCGCAGCGATCGCTAGGATGCCTGAGCCACAACCGAAGTCGATCACGGTTTTGCCTGCAAGGTCTAAGCCTTCAAGCCACTCAAGACACAATGCCGTTGTCGGGTGAGTACCTGTACCAAATGCAAGGCCAGGGTCTAGCATTACGTTAACAGCGTCAGGTTCAGGGATATCGCGCCAGCTAGGGCAGATCCATAAACGCTCACCAAACTTCATTGGGTGGAAGTTGTCCATCCATTCACGCTCCCAATCCTTGTCTTCAATTTGCTCTACTTTATGAGCAAAGTCTGCAGGGAACATGTTGCTTGCTTTAATCTGCGCTAGAACGACACCAGTATCAGTCTCAGCGTCGTAAAGCGCGAGAATGTCAGTATCACCCCAAAGGCGAGTTTCGCCTGGCAGAGGCTCAAATACAGGGGTATCTTGTGCATCCAGGAAAGTTACAGAAAGAGCACCAGTCTCTTCCATTAACATGTCGCCGATTTGTTCGGCATTTTCATTGGTAGCATTAAGCTTGATTTGAATCCAAGGCATGGCTGCATCTTCTATATGAGAAAAATTGGATGGCGAGTCTAGCAGAAAATATGAGCAAATTCACCAAAACCCCACGGAATATAATGGGGATTAAAGATTGATTTTTTCGGCGGTTCAAAAACAAAAATGCTCACCGAAGTGAGCATTTTGACTGTTCTTAAACGAACGGATTATGACAAACCAAGTTTCTTCTCAAGGTAGTGGATGTTTGCACCACCGTGTTGGAAGTTTTCGTCGTTCATAATAGACAGTTGAAGCTCAGTATTAACGTTAATACCTTCAACAATCATTTCACCCAATGCGTTCTTCATACGAGCGATAGCAACATCACGGTTCTCACCGTAAGTGATCAGCTTACCAATCATTGAATCGTAGTGTGGTGGCACTGTGTAACCCGTGTAGATGTGAGATTCCCAACGTACGCCCATGCCGCCTGGTGCGTGGAAACGTTCAATCTTACCTGGTGAAGGTAGGAAACGAACGGGATCTTCAGCATTGATACGACATTCGATTGAGTGGCCACGCAGCTTAATGTCATCCTGAGTGAATGATAGAGGCTGACCAGCTGCAATACGTAGCTGTTCTTTCACTAGGTCGATACCCGTTACCATTTCAGTAATCGTGTGTTCAACCTGGATACGAGTGTTCATTTCGATGAAGTAGAATTCACCGTTCTCGTATAGGAATTCAAATGTACCTGCACCGCGGTAACCGATCTCAATACATGCACGAGTACAACGTTCGCCAATGTACTTACGCATCTCTTCAGTGATACCCGGTGCTGGCGCTTCTTCCACAACTTTCTGGTGACGACGCTGCATTGAACAGTCACGCTCACCTAGGTGGATAGCATTACCTTGGCCATCTGCAAGCACTTGTACTTCAATGTGACGTGGGTTTTCTAGGAATTTCTCCATGTAAACCATGTCGTTGTTGAAACATGCTTTTGCTTCAGCACGAGTCATCGCGATAGCTTCTGTTAATTCTGCTTCAGAACGAACAACACGCATACCACGACCGCCGCCGCCGCCAGATGCCTTGATGATAACTGGGAAGCCAATGCGTTTAGCGTGCGCTTTGTTTTTTGCTTCGTCGTCGTCAAGAGGGCCGTCAGAACCTGGTACACAAGGTACGCCAGCTTTCTTCATTGACGTGATAGCTGACACTTTGTCACCCATCATGCGAATGGTTTCAGCTTTAGGGCCAACGAAGATAAAGCCACTGCGCTCTACCTGTTCTGCAAAGTCTGCATTTTCAGATAGGAAGCCGTAGCCAGGGTGAACAGCTACTGCACCTGTAACTTCAGCTGCGCTGATGATACGAGGGATGTTTAGGTAGCTATCGATACCACGAGCTGGACCGATACAAATGGTTTCGTCTGCAAGCAGTACGTGCTTAAGGTCACGGTCAGCAGTTGAGTGAACCGCTACCGTTTTAATGCCAAGCTCTTTACATGCACGCAGAATACGTAGTGCAATCTCACCACGGTTCGCGATTACTAATTTATCTAACATAATGAGTGCTCTCTATTATTCGATAATTACTAGAGCTTGGTCGAATTCTACTGGTTGACCGTCTTCAACTAGGATAGCTGTTACAACACCAGATTTATCAGCTTCGATTTGGTTCATCATTTTCATTGCTTCAACGATACATAGCGTTTCGCCAGCAGTTACAGATTGACCAACTTTAACGAATGGTTTTGCGTCTGGGCTTGGAGCGCCGTAGAAAGTACCAACCATTGGAGAAAGAACTTGGTGACCAGCTGGAACTGCAGGAGCTGCTGCTTCTGCTGCTACAGGTGCCGCCGCAGGAGCTGCTGCCGCTACAGGTGCTGGAGCAGCTGCATATTGAACAGGTGCTACAGGTGCAGTGCTGTTACGACTGATTCGTACTGACTCTTCACCTTCAGAGATTTCTAGCTCAGAAATACCAGACTCTTCAACCAATTCGATTAGCTTTTTGATTTTGCGAATATCCATTGTTTCTTTCTCTTTATCTGTTAATTGAACTTACTCTATGACTGAGTAGGTTAGTAATAGTTCGTTGTTTATGTTTACTTTGAGTTGAGCTTGCTGAGCGCAGCGGTCAAAGCAAATTGATAACCTTGGGCACCTAAGCCACAAATCACACCTTCTGCTTTATCAGATAGGTAAGAGTGGTGACGGAATGGTTCACGCGCGTGAACATTCGATAGATGAACCTCAATAAATGGTATTGCAACGCCAAGTAGTGCATCACGCAGTGCCACACTGGTATGTGTAAAGGCTGCTGGGTTGATAATAATAAAATCAACATTTTGATAAGCACTATGGATAGCTTCAATCAGTTCGTACTCACGATTTGACTGTAAGTGAGATAGCTCAACATCGTGTGCTTTCGCTTGCTCGGTCAGTGAGCTAATAATCTGGTCAAGTGTTTGAGAACCGTAGTGTGCGGGCTCTCTAAGGCCTAACAGGTTAAGGTTTGGGCCATTTAAAACTAGAATGCGAAACTTTGTAGACATCGTGGGGCTATCTTCCTTTATCGTGTTTACGAACGTGAATGTTGCCATTTTATTGAAAATTTGCGGTTAATTTCCAGTGAGAAAAACCCAAATTTAAAAATTAGAACCAGATTATAGCTAATTCAGCGCAAATCGCAGCAATTTACTGGTCTAATCTCCTATTGATACAGCTTGGAATTGTTACCAACTTAACAAAAAAGCGTCTTAGCCTTAATTTGGGGCGGGATATTTGAGATCAAGATCAGCCATAAAAAAAACCGCCACATAGGTGACGGTTTAGAAAGTGCTGTTTTAAACAGTGATTAGCTGCTGTGACTGGTTGCTTATGCCAGTTCTGCTTTCTCGGCAATCAGCTTATCAACCACACTTGGGTCGGCCAGTGTCGAGGTATCACCTAGGTTACCTGTATCGCCAGTCGCGATTTTACGCAGGATACGACGCATGATTTTACCCGAACGAGTTTTTGGTAGAGAGTCGGTCCAGTGCAGTACATCTGGCGTTGCAATTGGGCCAATCTCTTTACGTACCCAGTCTTTTACTTCTTTATGAAGCTCTGCGGTTGGGAACTCACCATCATTCAGCGTGATGTAAGCGTAAATCGCTTGGCCTTTAATATCATGAGGGATGCCCACAATCGCGGCTTCTGCAATCTTATCGAACGCGACTAGAGCCGATTCAATCTCAGCAGTACCCATACGGTGACCTGATACGTTAAGTACATCATCGACACGCCCCGTAATCCAGTAGTAACCGTCTTCATCACGACGAGCGCCGTCACTGGTGAAGTACATGCCTTTAAAGGTCGAGAAGTAAGTCTGTTCGAAGCGGTCATGATCGCCATGAACGGTACGCATTTGGCCTGGCCAAGAGTCAAGAATCACTAGGTTGCCGTCTGTTGCACCCTCAATGATGTTACCCATGTTATCAACCAGTGCCGGTTGCACACCGAAGAATGGACGAGTTGCAGAGCCCGGTTTCAGGTCTGTTGCGCCTGGTAGCGGTGCAATCAAGATACCGCCCGTTTCTGTTTGCCACCATGTATCAACAATTGGAGATTGCTCATTACCGATTGTTTTGTAGTACCACTCCCACGCCTCTGGGTTGATAGGTTCACCCACTGAGCCCATGATTCTTAGGCTGTCACGAGAAGTACCTTCAACGGCTTCATTGCCTTTCGCCATCAATGCACGAATAGCCGTTGGCGCCGTATAAAGAATATTAACTTGGTGCTTATCGACCACTTCGCTCATGCGGCTGGTGTTCGGGTAATTTGGCACGCCTTCAAACAGAATCGTTTTTGCGCCATTAGCAAGCGGTCCGTAAACAAGATATGTGTGACCGGTAATCCAACCCACATCGGCTGTACACCAGAAAGTCTCGCCTTCTTGGTAATCGAATACGTATTTGAAGGTCATCGCAGCATAAACAAGGTAGCCACCTGTGGTGTGCATAACGCCTTTAGGTTTACCTGTTGAGCCTGACGTATAAAGGATGAATAGTGGATCTTCTGCGTTCATCTCTTCTGGTGGGCAATCTGCAGATACATTGGCAATAGCATCGTGCCACCACACATCGCGATGTTCGTGCCATGCCACATCACCGCCAGTGCGTTTGAATACAACAACCTTCTCGATGTTTTTCACTTCAGGGTTCGTCAGTGCTTCATCGACATTCTTTTTCAGTGGAACAGCACGGCCGCCACGCACGCCTTCATCGGCAGTGATAACGACTTTAGAATTTGAATCGATAATACGACCAGACAGTGCTTCTGGTGAGAAACCACCAAATACGACTGTGTGAACCGCACCGATACGGGTACACGCCAGCATGGCTACTGCCGCTTCTGGCACCATTGGCATGTATAAACAAACCACATCACCTTTGCGCACGCCTTGCTCTTTTAGAGCATTCGAAAACAGGCACACTTCTTTATGCAGTTCATTAAAAGTTAGAGTTTTATCATCTGCCGGGTCATCGCCTTCCCAGATGATAGCGACTTCATCACCGCGCTCAGCAAGGTGGCGGTCGATACAGTTAGCCGAAACGTTAAGCGTGCCATCTTCAAACCAGCGAATATCAATGTGGCCAGGGTCGAAAGAGGTGTTTTTTACTTGTGTGAAAGGTTTGATCCAATCAACGATTTTTCCGTGTTCACCCCAAAAGCCTTCAGGGTCAGAAACAGATTGCTGGTACATGGCTAGGTAAGTGTCATTATCCGCGTGTGTGGTTGATTTAATATTTTCTTTTACCGGATAAACGTGGGCTTCACTCATTGCATCTCTCCTTGTGCCTACATTCCTAATGAACTGGCAACTTCCTTTGTGTTCAGTTTCTAGGTCTATTACAGAACCGTCTTTGTGTTATCACTCTCGGCTAGGACGGCGATTTCCACAATTAGACTTTAGGATGAGACGCTGCTTTTCACTTACAAAATAGCGAGTTAAGTTCAATTTTGAGATGTTGCTCTCTATGTGAAGCGCCAGTGGTTGAATTAAGAATAAGAAGAGTTGAAACGGGGAAGATCACCATGTTTCAGGCGCACAAAGATCAGCGCAGCGGAGATAGCGTCTTGTAATGCATCATGTTTATTGACCGGGATAGGTAAATCGAGTTGGCGACAGATGGCGTCCATACTGAGATCAAAATAGGCATTGGGCAGCTGTCTTTCGAGTTTGTCTTGATAGAGTTGGCTCACTTCGACTAATCGGTTAGGCAGTGGAAATCCAAGCTGTTTTAAACAGGCGCGGTCGAGAATTTTTTTATCATAGCGGATGTGATAGCCGACTAAAGGACGATTTCCAATGAAGTTCAGTAGCTCGATTAAAGCCTGTTTTTCTTCGATGCCGTGCTTTAGATCTTGATGACGGATACGGTGGATTTTTATTGAATTGCAATCGAGCGATTGGGGGGCGCGCAACCGGACTTCAAAAGGTTGGCTGGTAATGATTCGGTTACCGATGATCTTGGTCGCGGCAATGGTAACTAATTCTGCCTGATTGGGATCTAGGCTGGTGGTTTCACAATCGAGCGATACATATTCATGATCAATAGGCGCAGTAAACAGAGGCTGATAGAGGGAGCCTTTGAGCTTGTGATGCCAGTAATAGCGAACCAACCTATTCATCGTTCAATGCCTAATCCCGTATCTGATAGTGGTAGCCGAGCCATTGCTTGAATTTCTTCACCACGTGCAGGCTATGACGAAGCAGATCCCTGTCTGCTCGTTCCATCAGTTTGACGTTAATCTTGTTGCTGCTGTGCTGCTGAGAAAGCCTTTGGGCTAAGCGCCACTTAAAGAATTGCTTGAGTGCTTCACTGAGATTATCGGCAGTACTTTGCTCTAATACTTTCTTGCTGACCAGCTGCTCAATGCGTTCGAAGGTGTTGTTGACCGTGACACCATGTTCTAGGCAAAGCGCTCTCACACCATGCACGATAGGGAAAATACCGCCTTGTTTGATATCGAGTCCGGACTTGGATTGCTTCACATTACCAAACAGGGTCAGGGGAACTGAGAAGTTCAGCGCCGGGCGGCAGAACTCCGTCAGAATCAATTCTTGTCCGAGCATTAAATCACTGAGGTGCTGCTTTACAGGTTTTAATAACTCTCTATTCCCCGCTACTGCGTGTGCATCTGCCATGATCGCGATATCCATCACGGTGTCTGGCGTGGCTTTTTTTACCCAATGGGTAAGGGTTTGTTTCCACTCTTGCTCTGAATGCACCCATTTCGGATTGTTGACCATCACGTTGCCCGGGCACAGTGGGTAACCCAATTGTTGAAGGGTATGAGTGAGGTCGTTCATGGCACTTTGGCATTGATGCCACTCCAAGCCATCTTGAATTATGAGCGCGTTGTCTTGATCGGTTTTGAGAATTTGTTCCCCACGGCCTTCGGAACCCAACACGATTAGGCAGCAATGATTATGCAGTGCAGGTGGGATCACCAACTCAAAAGCCTTCTCTATGATCTGTTCGTTGACCGCAGAAATCAGCTCCATGATAAAGCGTGTGCGAATCCCATTACTGAGCAAGCTCTCGACCAGTTGACGTTGTTTGTTGGATGCCATTGCCAATTCCTCAACGCTGGTGGCGCGCGCAATACGCAAAGTAAGAACGTGGGAGTGTGTGGAGAATGCACTGAGAATCTGTGTCATATCCACCATGCCGACCGCATTTTTACCATCACAAACCATCAACCTTTTTACTCGATTTCTGGTCATGGTAATCATGGCGTTAAATAAGAAATCGCCTTGGTTCACGTGCATCACCGGAAACGTTGCGATCTCACCGACAGGCGCATCCAGTGTGAAATTATCGAGCATCACAGCATGCAATAAATTGGTTCGAGTGACGATTCCATACGATAAGGAACATGATGATCCAAAAGCTTTTGGATCATTATGTTCCAAATGGACTAGGGCCGAGTCTAACCCTTGTTCTTTAAGGGTTTGAGTGACTTGGTTGATCGGTTGGTTTGGTTCAAGTATCAGTGGTGGGTGATAGATAGAGTCATCCACTTTGGTTAATATAAACTCGGCAAGATTCTGTTGCTGCTGGGCGGCTTCTATCAAAGCTTTTCGTGTTGATAGGTTGCTATCAAAGTAGGCAGCGAATTGGCCATTGGCGTGGTAAAGCTCAAGAAAAATATCGGTGGGCAGCAGATAACTTAATGTATCTTCGAGTGCGATATATTGGTGTTTGGTGTGGGGTTCAAACTGGCTGCGGACATCAAAAATATCGTCATTGGCATAGTGTGCGTAAATCTCACCATCACTGCTCGCGCGCTCTTCAACAGCTCCTTTGATCAAAATATTCAGGTGTCGGCTCGGCCTTTCAGCTTCCAGTATCACTTCTTGAGAGCGGTAATACACCACGTCTAATGAAGAGCGAAGCTTCAACTGTTCGGCGTCGGACAGGCTATCGAAGGGCGGGTGCTGCATATTAAATTTGTCAGGCATAAGCATCACAAGAAGAAATGGGAGTCTTTAATCAGTCTGACAAAATACCAGCGAAGCTCCAGACGACTTTAGTCTAAATGCGAGTATGAGTATTGATGAGCGTGAAATCTCTTGTTGAAATGCGATATCCAGACCCATTGAATATGGGAATACTATCCCAGTAATAATTCCCTTTTTCATCGTATGCGAGATAGGCATAATTGGTGCTGCCTTTTTCCGCACACTTTATAGGTCATTTATGTTTAGCCCTTCACCCTATGGCTGGATCTCTCAGTATTTTCTTGGTTTCTTTTTTGCGTATGGCGTGTATTTGCCATTTTGGGCGTTGTGGTTTGAAGACCAAGGCGTGTCTGCTGGTGATATTGGCGTATTGATTGGTATCGGCTTTGCGACTCGTTGTGTGGCCAACTTAGTGATTACGCCGCGTATCCATAAAGTGGAACACTTGATGCCAGCGCTACGCTGTTTGAGTTTCGCTGCGCTGCTGTTTGTCGGTTTCCACTTCTTCACCGGTGGCAGCTTTATACTGATGTTGTTGGCAACGGTACTGTTTAACCTCTGTTGTGGGCCGATCATTCCTCTTTCTGATGCGATGGCTAACCATTACAGTCGTTTGAAAATGCTCGACTACGGCCGAACTCGTCTTTGGGGATCAATTGCCTTTATCGCAGGTTCAACGGTTGTTGGCTATTTGGTGGCACAATTCGGCACCGACATGATTTTGTATACTGCGCTTGCCGGTGTGTTGCTGTCATTGATTCTTGCGATGAGAAACCCCAATGTGATGCCAGTAACACAATCTGAGCAACAAGCGGCGCGACCAAAACTAGGTGAACTGCTGCGTGAGTCGTCAGTGGTAAAGTTTTTAGCCTTGATGGCGCTGCTGCAAGGTAGTCATGCGGCTTACTACAGTTTTAGTGCGATTTATTGGAAAGAAGCGGGTCACTCAGAAGCTATCATCGGTTATTTGTGGAGTTTAGGTGTTGTTGCTGAAGTGGCCGTATTTGCTCTGAGTAAGCGATTATTCTCAGGCTGGTCACTGCGTACTTTGTTTGTCGTCGCGGCTATTGGGGTGATGGCGCGTTGGGGTATTACCGCATCAACCACGGCGATTTTTGCACTGGTGATGGTGCAGTTGCTGCACGGTGTGACATTTGCCATGGCACACATCGCCGCGATTCAATACATCCAATCTGAAGAACAAAACAAGATGGTTGCGCTACAAGCCCTGTATAACGCGATTCCATTAGGTGCCTTTATTGCACTGATGACCACCTTAAGTGGTTGGGGTTATGAGCTTTGGGGCGCAAATATCTTCTGGGGCATGGCTGCAATGGGTGCACTTGCTCTGTTCATTAAGTTGGATGAAAGAAGTTCAGTGGTTGAGATTAATCAATCAGATTCGGAACAGTCAGAATCTCACAGCAAATGCTGATAATTAGAGTCTAAAGCACAGAATTTAAGCGATGCGATTGAGTTAATCACCCATCCTTAGTTAAATGAAACCTCTCCCTTATGGAGAGGTTTTTTTATGGATGAAAAAAGGGTTTTCAATGCAAGGATGGATAGTAATTCCAGTCTCTTTAGCCTACTTGGGCGTGTTATTTCTGATCGCTTGGTATGGAGACAGGCAGGTTCGTTGGCTATCGCGTTGGCGCCCGTGGATCTATAGCCTTTCGATTGCCGTGTATTGTACCTCTTGGACCTTCTATGGAACGGTCGGGCAGGCGAGTAACAACCCTTGGTCTTTTTTACCCATTTACCTCGCCCCGATTCTAGTCTTTACACTAGGCTGGCGGATCTTGGCGCGGCTGATCCTGATTGCGAAGCGGGAACATATCACCTCCATTGCCGACTTTATCGCGGCTCGTTATGGAAAATCTCAGGGCTTAGCGGTGGCGGTGACGGTTATCGCCGTGGTTGGTATCCTTCCTTATATTGCTCTGCAACTGCGTGGTATTACCATGGGGTTGGATATTGTTGCACCCAACCTAGCGGCTGACTTCGGTTATCAGGACTATCATGTGTCTTGGTTTGTGGTCGGTGCTTTGGCTATTTTCACCATGCTGTTTGGTACAAGACACATTGATAACACAGAGCATCACCGTGGCATGATGATGGCGGTGGCGTTTGAATCCATCGTTAAGCTCGCGGCATTCCTGATCGTTGGCCTATTCATCATGTATCTGGCGATGAGCAGCGACAAGATCGACTTGCTTGATGTGGCGGCTTCCACCTACGAATCACCCAATATTCCGACCTTAATTATTCATACCGTTTTGACCATGTTGGCGATTGTCTGTCTGCCACGCCAGTTCCATACCATGGTGGTAGAGAACGAACGTCCTCAAGACCTGCATACCGCTCGTTGGTTGTTTCCGCTTTACCTGATTTTGATGGGACTGTTCGTGCTGCCAATTGCTTGGGCAGGACAAGGACTACTTACTGGTATGCCAGCGGATACCTATGTGATCAGTGTGCCAATGTCAGAAGGCGCTAATCACATTGCCTTGCTGGCTTTCCTTGGTGGTACGTCTGCGGCAAGTGGCATGGTGATAGTGTCGACCATCGCCTTGGCGATCATGGTGTCGAATGATTTAGTGATGCCATTGTTACTGCGCCGTATGCGCCTAACTCAAAGAACCCATCGACACTTTTCTGGCCTGCTATTGGTGATTCGCCGCGGGCTAATTTTACTGCTGTTACTGGGTGCTTGGCTGTTTTATCAGGCGCTCGATACCATCCATTCACTGTCAGCGATTGGCTTTCTTTCCTTTGCTGCGATTGCTCAATTCGCGCCAGCACTTATTGGTGGTTTGTACTGGCGCCCGGGTAACCGCAAGGGCGTGTATGTCGGCTTAATGGTGGGCTCGTTGATTTGGCTGATTACCTTGATGAGCCAAACCAGCATGTTGGCTGGCGACAGTGACAGTAACCTTTTACTGTGGATTATCACGCCGCCAGAACTGCTCAGTAGCTGGAATATCAGCAGTTCAAACTGGGGCATTGTGCTGAGTATTGTACTTAATACCTTGTGCTATGCCGTGGTTTCGATGACGACTCGCCCAAGCCTAAGTGAGCGCTTACAATCAGCAGCATTTGTTGGCACGCCGCTGCCTGAAAACGAGAATATCAGCCTTTACCAGAACCGAGTGACGGTCGCTGAATTAGAGATGCTGGCGTCGCGTTTTGTAGGCCGTAAGCGTGCCAAAAGTGCCTTACACAGCTATTGGCAACAACACGGTCAGCCGCTGCTTCCTAATCAACAAGCGCCTGCAAGTCTGATTCGACACGCAGAGCGCGTGCTCGCCGGAGTATTCGGTGCTTCGTCTGCTAAGTTAGTACTTACTTCCGCTTTACAGGGAAGAAACATGCAGCTTGAAGAAGTCGCGACCATCGTGGATGAAGCTTCGGAACTGTACGACTTCAGCCGTGGTTTACTGCAAGGCGCGATTGAACATATTGGCCAAGGCATCGCAGTAATCGACAAACAAATGAGGCTGGTGGCGTGGAATCAGCGCTATCTAGAATTGTTTGAGTTCCCTGCTGGTTTGATACAAGTGGGCAGGCCGATCTCCGATGTGATTCGCCATAATGCTCAGCAAGGTTTGTGTGGTCCGGGTGACCCTGAAGATCATGTGCGTCGCCGTGTTTATCATTTGGAGCAAGGCACTCGACATACCTCTTCTCGCATTCGTCCTGATGGTCGAGTGATTGAAGTGCAAGGTAACCCGATGCCAAGTGGTGGCTTTGTGATGAGCTTTACCGACATCACGGTATTCCGACAAGCAGAGCAAGCGCTAAAAGATGCCAACGAAAGTTTGGAATCGAGAGTGCATGAGCGAACTCAAGAACTCGAAAAACTGAACCATCGCTTGGTAAAAGCCACGCAGATTTCGGATCAAGAATCACAATCTAAGAGTCGTTTTCTAGCCGCGGTAAGCCACGATTTGATGCAGCCGCTCAATGCCGCACGTCTATTTGCTTCGTCACTGTCTGAGGTGGCAAAAGAGCAAGAGGTGAAGCAATTGTCATCTCACATCGAGAGTGCACTTGGCGCCGCAGAAGATTTGATTGGTGACTTGCTGGATATCTCTCGATTGGAGTCCGGAAAGTTAGAAACCAACATTCACGCGATTGCCGTGCATGACGTATTAACCAATTTGAACGCGGAATTTAGCGCTCTAGCGAGACAACAGAAAATTGAGTTTAAGATGATTCCGTCGTCATTGTTCATTCATTCAGACCCTAAGCTGTTGAGGCGTGTGATTCAGAACTTTTTGACCAATGCGTTCCGCTATAACCCGGAAGGGAAAGTGGTACTGGGTGCGAGAAGAGTGAATGGACAGGTTCGAATTGATGTGTGGGATAATGGAACCGGTATCGATGAAGACAAGCAACAAGAAATCTTTGAAGAGTTTACTCGTGGCAGCCAAGTACGAGCCGATCAAGGATTGGGGTTAGGGCTGGCTATCTCGAAAGGTATTGCTCATGTGCTTGGCCATCAAATTTCGATGCGCTCATGGCCGGGGCAAGGCAGTGTCTTTTCCATCACCTTAGCTAGAGCGGAAAAAGTGGTTCCAGTTGTGCAAGCTTCGACGCCAATGGCGACCAGCGACATCGAACATCTCAAGATATTGTGTGTCGATAATGAACGAGAAATCTTAGTCGGTATGGAAAACCTGATCGGACGTTGGGGCTGTGAGGTTAAGACGGCGGTTGATTTGGTCGAAAGCTTGCAGTGCCTAGATGAGGGTTGGCTACCTGATGTGATTTTCTCTGATTACCGTTTAGATAATGGCAGAACGGGTCTCGAAGTCCTGCAGCAGTGTCGCTTGCGCCTTGGAGATTCTTTTGAAGGTGTCATCATCAGTGCCGATAGAACCGATGACATGTTGGCAGCGATAAAGGCCAACAGCTTTAGCTTTATTGCCAAGCCAGTGAAACCACTTAAGTTAAGAGCGGTCTTGAATCGAGTGAGCTAGTTTGGGTTAACAGGCTCGGATTAGTACGTTCGTGAGCGGATAGTGAAAAGGCCTCAGATGAGGCCTTTTTTGTCTCTGTTTTTTTTGCGAACGCCGATTCGCTTGTTAATTCAATAACTAACCAGCAATGCCACCTTGTGTCAGTGTGGTTGGATCAAGCAGTTTACTGAGCTCTTCTCGGCTAAGATCGGTTTCTCTTTCTGCGACATCCAGAATTGGTAAGCCTTCTTTGTAAGCTTTCTTGGCAATATCAGCCGCCTTCAAGTAGCCAATCACAGGGTTAAGTGCGGTCACTAGGATTGGGTTCTTTGACAGTGCCAAATCGAGATTGTCTTGGCGTACCGTGAAGGTCGCGATGGCTTTGTCCGCTAAAGCGACTGAGCTGTTTGCCAATAACTCAATACTTTCCAACACGTTATGAGCAATCACTGGCAGCATCACATTAAGTTGGAAGTTACCTGATTGTCCGGCTACGGTAATGGTGGTGTCGTTGCCAATGACTTGCGCCGCCGCCATAGCTGCAGCTTCTGGAATCACAGGATTTACCTTGCCAGGCATGATCGATGAGCCTGGTTGTAGAGCCTGTAATTCAATTTCCCCTAAGCCAGCCAACGGCCCAGAGTTCATCCAGCGAAGATCGTTTGAGATCTTCATGATCGCAACTGCTGCCGTTTTGAGCTGACCTGACAGCGCAACGATCGCGTCTTGACTGCTGAGGCTAAAAAAGAAGTTTTCACTCGAGCTAAAACTGATCTTTGTCGATTGAGACAGGTTACTCGCAAACTTATCGGCAAAGCGTGGGTCAGCATTGATCCCTGTTCCAACCGCAGTACCACCTTGTGCTAAAGCCTTGATAGCGGGCAGGGTGTTCTCTATTGCTTGCTTAGCGTGTTCTATCTGAAATTTCCAACCACCTAGCTCTTGAGCAAAGGTCATTGGCATCGCATCCATTAGATGAGTGCGGCCGGTCTTCACGACCTCTGCAAGTTCCTGTTGCTTGATAGTGAGTGCTTCCGCAAGGTGAGTTAATGCAGGTAATAGCTTATTTTCAGCCATCAAAGCAACGCTCACTTGAATTGCGGTTGGCACCACATCGTTACTGCTTTGGCCCATGTTGACGTGATCATTGGGGTTCACGTCGCCTTGCAAGCTTCTTGAGGCAAGCGTAGCAATCACTTCATTGGCATTCATGTTGGAACTGGTACCTGAACCGGTTTGGTAGACATCGATAGGGAATTGATCGAGGTGTTTGCCCTCAATGATCTCTTGGCTGGCTTCGGCTATCGCGTTGGCAATATCACCTTCCAGTAGACCTAACTGAGCATTGGTATCTGCCGCTGCCTGTTTAATTAACGCCAGTGCTTGAATAAAACTGGTCGGCATCTTGTGAGAGCTAAACGCGAAGTTATCCGCTGCACGCTGAGTTTGTGCTTGGTATAGCGCATCGGCAGGGACTTTCACTTCGCCCATGCTGTCTTTTTCAATCCGAAATTGTAGGGTCATGTTCTATCCTTGTTAGCCAAGTGGGGCTTGGACTTGTTTTAGTGTTTGGCTGAGATTCAAAAAACGCGCTTGGCCTTGAGGTTGCTGGCAGTAGTGGCGCTTCAAATAAAATAGTGGTGAGTGAATAGAGTCTAGGCAGATATGACGAAAGGCGAAACTGCGCTGAGGAGACTCAATCGCTTCAATCAAATGAAAGAAAACTTGGCGTAGATACAGCTCGCACAACAAGATGTTTTCTTGAGCGGCATGCTTTTCATAGTAAGCCGAAAGCGTCAGTGCACACTCGATATACTCTCGAATTACAAACGGCTCATGGCCTTGAACTTGTTCTAATGAAGCAAAGCGATCCTGTGCTTTGTAAAATCTCGAATAGAGAACCTGCTGCTCTTTCATCATCATCTGCATCTCTTTATTGGATGTTAATGATAATTATTATCAAATAAAATTTTAAAAACAACCCTTTGTTTATCTTTTTATAAAGTGAGCAGAAAAAGAAAAAGCCGATACACGAAGTATCGGCTTTCTGGAGTCAGTACCTAATCCCTACAATGTAAGTACTGATTCATTTTTTGCTAAACATCTTTGTTTAATGGTCGTGCTTAGTGGTCGTGAGCTTCACCTGCACCTTTCGGGTAACGGATGTTCTCAACCATATCTTGTACATCTTGTGGTACTTCAGCAGTTACTTTGTTTACAGCAATCGATACTACGAAGTTTAGACACATACCTAGCGTACCGATGCCTTCTGGGCTGATACCAAACCACCAGTTTTCAGGTGTGCTTGCTGCTGGGTTAATGAACTTGAAGTAGATGATGTAGCTTGCTGTGAAGGCAATACCTGACAACATACCTGCAATTGCGCCTTCCTTGTTCATCTTCTTGTAGAAGATACCTAGGATAATCGCTGGGAAGAAGGATGCTGCGGCTAAGCCGAAGGCAAACGCTACTACCTGTGCTACAAAGCCTGGTGGGTTAATACCTAAGTAACCGGCACCGACAATCGCGACCATGGCTGCCAGACGAGCGGCTAACAGCTCCTGCTTGTCGGTCATGTTTGGTCTGAAGCCTTTCTTCAACAAGTCATGTGAAATCGACGTTGAGATGACCAATAGTAGACCCGCGGCTGTTGATAGTGCGGCTGCTAGGCCACCGGCTGCAAGCAGTGCTACAACCCAGTTTGGTAGTTTCGCTAGCTCTGGAGAAGCCAGTACGATGATGTCACGGTTAATCTTCATCTCGTTGCGCTCATCGCCCGAGTAGAACATTTTGCCATCGCCGTTCTTATCTTCCCAACCTACTAGGCCAGTGCTTTCCCAGTTTTTGTACCAGCTTGGTGCGTCCGCTGCAGCGACACCTTGCATGTCAGGGCCGTTGATTGTTTCGATCATGTTTACACGAGCGAATGCTGCAACGCCTGGTGCTGTTGTGTATAGCAACGAGATGAACAGTAGTGCCCAACCCGCTGAGATACGAGCATCACGTACTTTTGGTACCGTGAAGAAACGAATGATTACGTGTGGAAGACCCGCAGTACCGACCATTAGAGCCGCACAGATGAAGAATACATCTACCATGCTCTTGTTACCTTCGGTATAGGCGGTAAATCCGAGTTCTTCGGTCAGTCCATCCAGTTTATCAAGAAGGTAAACATCTGTGCCTGATAGCGTAGAGCCCATACCAACTTGTGGAAGTGGGTTACCTGTCATCATGATTGAGGTAAAGATTGCTGGAACAAGGAAGGCGAAAATGAGGACACAGAATTGAGCTACCTGCGTATAAGTGATGCCTTTCATGCCACCTAGTACTGCGTAGAAGAACACAATACCCATACCAATGATGATGCCTAGGTTAATATCAACTTCTAGGAAACGAGAGAATACAACGCCCACACCACGCATCTGGCCTGCAACGTACGTAAACGATACGAAGATTGCACAGAATACCGCTACCATACGTGCCGTTTTCGAGTAGTAACGCTCACCGATGAAATCAGGAACCGTAAACTGACCGAACTTACGTAGGTAAGGTGCTAAACATAGCGCAAGTAGTACATAACCACCTGTCCAACCCATTAGGTAAACCGCACCGTCGTAACCAACGAATGAGATGATACCTGCCATTGAGATGAATGATGCTGCCGACATCCAGTCAGCGGCGGTCGCCATGCCGTTTGCTACTGGGTGTACACCACCGCCAGCAACGTAGAACTCACTAGTAGACCCTGCACGAGCCCAGATTGCGATGCCGATATATACCGCGAAAGTAATACCGACGAGAATAAACGTCCAAGTTTGAATATCCATGTTCTAGCCTCTAGTCTTCCTGTACGTTGTATTTTTTGTCGAGCGCATTCATGCGGACAACGTAAATAAATATCAGCGCCACGAAGGTGTATATCGAACCTTGCTGAGCGAACCAAAATCCTAGCTTGAACCCGCCAAACTGAACGGTATTGAGGGCATCCACAAATAAGATGCCAGCGCCGTAAGACACCGCAAACCAGACCGCAAGCAGTGTTCCCATAATTCCCAAGTTTTCCTTCCAGTAGGCTTGAGCATGTTCCGTAGATTCGAACGCCATTGCCTTCTCCTTTATTCCGTTTTCGTAGAAACTGTTTTTGTGAAACCGTTTTGTAAAATAGCGTGTTAACGTAATGTTACGATTTAGAATGTAGCAAGGATAAGTCAAGGGATCTGTGCAACTTTAGTCGGGATGGTATTAGCGCTAATGTACTGAAATATGGGAGCTAGGAGACATAACCATAGAAAAATGTGATGTTACAATGTTGTTAAATTAGCCAAAGGTCTAACAAAAAGGGATGAATTAGACTGCGAGTCATAAAATTTAACAACTAAATGACCGAGAAACGGTATTTAGCCCTGCTTATGACACGAAGCGAAACATAAGTTTGTTATAGTAACAACGGCACTTTCACCGACCGTGCCTTGCTAAACGGCAGAAGATCAACAAGCTAGTGGCAAAAGATCAACAGGCTTAAAGCTCGGATTTTATTCTTTGGGGGAACGAATTGGACGCAATAACCATTAACCACTTATTCTTGACTGGTGCCGTACTCATCGCCATCAGCGTGCTTTTCTCACAAGTGTCCTCTCGATTGGGCGTTCCTATTCTTTTGATCTTTTTGTTCGTTGGTATGTTAGCGGGTGAAGATGGACCCGGTAATATTCATTTCGATGATTACTCACTGACCTACTTGGTGAGTAACCTTGCGCTTGCCGTGATTCTGTTGGATGGCGGTATGCGAACCAAGGTGGCGAGCTTCAAGGTCGCTTTCTGGCCTTCGCTCTCGCTGGCGACGATAGGTGTCGCATGTACAGCAACCTTAACCGGATTAATGGCGGCTTGGCTGTTTGACTTGTCATTAATGCAGGGCATCTTGGTCGGGGCGATTGTTGGTTCAACCGATGCGGCAGCGGTATTCTCTTTGCTGAAAGGACAGAGTCTCAATGAGCGTGTTGGCTCAACCCTAGAGATCGAATCGGGCACTAACGACCCAATGGCGGTCTTCCTGACGGTGACCTTAATTGCGCTGTTAGGTAACCCTGACGCTGAGATGGGAATGAACTTCCTACTGCAAAGTTTTGCGATGCAGTTTGGTATCGGTACTCTTGTTGGTATTGGCGGCGGCTGGGTTCTATGGAGCTTAATCAATCGAGTACAATTGGCTGATGGCCTTTATTCCATTCTGGTACTCAGTGGGGGCGTGGCTCTGTTTGCGTTCTCTAACATGCTTGGCGGCAGCGGCATCTTATCGATTTACCTAGTGGGCTTGTTCATTGGTAATCGTCCGACGCGCTCGCGACACTCGATTCTTAATGTTCTTGATGGCATGACGTGGCTAAGCCAGATCGTGATGTTCTTGGTATTGGGTTTATTGGTGACGCCATCAACGTTGATGGACATTGCTCTGCCTGCGCTGGCACTGGCCTTCGGTATGATTTTGTTTGCTCGTCCGCTGTCGGTTTGGTTGGGTTTGCTGCCGTTCAGAAGCTTTACCACCAAGGAACGTTGGTTTGTTTCTTGGGTAGGTTTGCGTGGTGCAGTACCAATCATCTTAGCGGTATTCCCGATGATGGCAGGCCTGCCCAATGCTCAGCTGTATTTCAATATCGCCTTCTTCGTGGTTATGGTGTCGCTGATTGTTCAAGGCGGCAGCTTGATGAAAGTCGCGAGATTGGCTCAAGTGACGCTACCGCCAACGCCGACACCGATTTCTCGTACTGGCATTGAAATTTACCCTGCTAGTGAGTGGGAGATGTTTGTCTACAAGCTGAAAGAAGAGAAGTGGTGTGTGGGCGAACCACTAAAGCGTTTGTCTATGCCGGAAGGAACGCGAATTACTGCACTGTTTAGAAAGGATGCCTTGCTTCACCCATCAGGCAGCACCGTGTTAGAGGCGAACGATATCTTATGTGTGCTTGGTCAAGACAAAGATTTGGACAGCTTAAGTTCGTTGTTCAGTGAGGCGCCTCTAGCAGAAGAGGCGGCACGATTCTTTGGTGACTTCTTCTTGGATGTTGAGCTATCAGTTGCGGCAGTGAGTGATTGTTATGGTATTGAACTTGGCTCGGAAGAAGAGCGAGAAATGACGCTAAAACAATTGGTTGCTCAAGAGCTTGGCGCACACTCTGTATTGGGTGATAGCTTTGAGTGGCATGACATCACTTGGGTGGTTGCAGAGATAGATGATCATAAAGTCGTCAGGTTGGGTTTATGTTTACCTAAGACGACTTTAGAAGAGGATATCAGTGAAGCTTAATTGTGGACTTCTTGTAGCAAGATAACCGCTTGAGTACGATTTTTCACATCCAGTTTACGGAAGATGGCCGTCATATGTGCTTTGATGGTCGCTTCCGAAACATTCAATTCATACGCGATTTGCTTGTTAAGCAAGCCGTCAGAAAGCATCCCTAATACCTTGTATTGCTGAGGCGTCAGTGTGGAAATCTTTTCTGCAAGGTCGCTACACGCTGCATTATTGGTGATAAGCCCTTCAGGGAAGAACGGGTCGCCATTCAGCACTTGATTCAGTGCACTCACCAACTCACGCATATCACTCGACTTAGGAATAAAGCCAAACGCACCGTGGCTCTTCACCTGAGTGACCACGCTGGCATCTTCACTGGCAGAAACCACCACAATCGGTAGATCTGGGTATTCAGCGCGCAGTTGAATTAAGCCTGACATGCCATTGGCGCCCGGCATTTTCAGATCGAGCAGTAATAGATCCGGCTCGCCTTCTTTCTTTAGCAGAGTCAGTAAGGCATCGAGAGAATCGGCCTCAAGCAGGTTCGCACCACTGATCGCCATATGAACTGACTGAAACAGGGCGTTGCGAAAGAGAGGGTGGTCATCAGCAATGATGATGGTATAGGTCGAGTCCATGACGTTCATACTTTTAACAATTTAGTTAATATTTATTATCATCCTGATTGAGTATGTGGACAATATCTATGCATTAAAAGTCTGAACCATATCGACTTTTATCCCCGGAATAAGAAAGCGTTACTCTGAATAGCAAAAAAGCCGCACTGCCATCTCGTTACGGAGGGGCGGTGCGGCTTTCGATTCGGCTTATATTTTAGTGAATATTGCCGTTATAGCTGGTGGTTTTGCATGTGTTTTAAGAATACATCAGCAGGCATAAAACCGGTTACACGAGCATTTGGAACATGGTTACCCTCGCCATCCCAGAACTCAATCGTCGGTAAGCCAAGTACCTGTAATTGTTTAAGCAGTTCAATGTCTTGAGGCATGTTTCTCGTTACATCGGCTTGTAGCAGTACAAAGTCAGAAAGCTTGTTTTCCACATCAGCTTGATGGAAGGTGTACTTCTCGAACTCTTTACACGCCACACACCAATCGGCGTAGAAGTCGAGCATCACAGGCTTACCGAGTTTCTTCGCTTCGATGAGCTGGATTTCTAGCTCTTCAACCGTGTTGATGCGTGCAAATTGGATGTGCTGTTGTTCTACCGTCACGCTCTTTTCTGCAAACCAGTAATTGAGCGCAGGTTGAGCTGATGCGAACAGGCCAAGCATCGCAATGATGCCCACAGCGCTTTGCTTCCAGCCACCAAATGGCAGTGCATTCTTACTGTGGTAAAGCCAACCAAAGGCGATGAAGCCAAGGCCAGACCAAAGCACGGTTGCCCACAATTCAGGAATGATGCGCTCTAGCAGGAAGATAGGCGCGGCAAGCAAGATAAAGCCGAATACGATCTTCACCTTGTTCATCCAGCTGCCCGCTTTAGGCAATAGCTTATTACCAAACACTGCCACTAAAATCAGTGGGATACCCATACCCATAGCCAACGCGTACAGAGCAATTGCACCGGTAAATAGGTCACCACTCTGAGCCACATACAGCAGTGCGCCTGACAATGGCGCCGTGGTACAAGGTGAACACACCAAGCCAGAGATAGCGCCCATTGCGAATACGCCCAAGGTATTGCCACCTTGCTGCTTGTTGCTTTGGTTGTTGAGCCAAGTTTGGATGCTGCTTGGCAGTTGCAGGTTATAAACGCCAAACATCGACATTGCTAACGCCACGAACAGAACACTCAGCGCGATCAGCACGTAAGGGTGCTGCATAGCGGCTTGGAATTGCATGCCTGCTGAAGCAACCACTAAACCTAATAAGGTGTAGGTTAACGCCATGCCTTGCACGTAAATAAAGGACAGCATCAGCGCGCGACCTTGGCTGAGTTTGCCACCACCTAAAACGATACCCGTTAGAATCGGATACATAGGCAGCACACACGGCGTAAAGGCTAAACCAACACCGAGTGCTAAGAATAATAGAGGGGTCCACCAACTGTCACCGAGCTTATCGGCTAAGCCTGCTTCTTTTGAAACAGGGGTATTTGGCTGTTGAGTCGTGTTACTTACAACGTCTGCTTTCGGAGATGTTGGTTGTATAGAAACATCGGTTTCGTTGCCAGCAGAAGATGAAGCTTGTGAGTCACTACCTTGCGAATTAGCAGAACCTGTTGCTGTGAAAGGTTCAATGTCGATGATACGAGTCTCTGGTGGGTAGCAGAACCCTGCGTCCGCACAGCCTTGATACTTAACGATCAGCTGTGAGCCATCTTGGTAACTCTGCAGAGGAACTTGCACGAATAACGGCTGAGTATAAATGCTCACCTCACCGAAGAATTCATCTTGGTGCGGCTTACCATCTTCTAATTCAACATTACCGATAGCGAGATTTTGCCCGGTGAACGAGAGGCTATGTTGATAGAGGTAGTAGTCCTCTTTTACTTGCCAGTCGAGAAGGACTTTGTCGTCTTGCTGGTAGTAATTGAAAGGGAAAGCTTGGTCTACAGGGACAAAACCATTGTTATTGCCTCCGAAGCTTGGCTCGGCGTTGTCGTTCCCAAATAGCGCCCACGCAGGCTGGGTGAATAGGGAAACACAAACAAAAAGTAATGTGGCAAGTCGTCGCATACTATTTAGTCATCAAAATGGAGTTGAAGGTATCTTAACTCAATCAGACCGTAATAGTTTGCTATTAGTTTCATCGGCAAACAAATATCCCCTAAGGCGGGATAGCGATTTTATTGGGTAATCGAGTGGGGAGCTGCAATTCAACTTGAGTGACTTGCCTTTGTAAAAGAGACATTTAAGCTACACCCAAGCGTGCTTTTACTACTTGTTCGCAAGCATCAATATTCATCGTATCTTTTGGAATAATAAGCACGGTATCATTACCGCCAACGGTGCCGATAATCTCAGTATGTGGGTCGATATCGACTAATCTTGCGACTAATTGAGCACAACCTGGATGAGTTTTTACGATGACCATCGCTTGGTTATGAGTGATGAATTCGATTTGCGATGAGATGGATGCATCGACACGAACCGGTGCACTTTCAACCGTGATGCAGTAAACCTTTTTACCGCAAGCATTCTGAATTTTGACAACACCAAGCTGTGACAAAATACGAGATACGGTCGATTGGCTGATACCGGTATAGCCAATATCGACGAGTTTCTCTCGCAGTTGATTTTGGGTCGAGAAGCTTTGTTGTTGTAGTAAGCGTTTGCACGCTGCAGTCAGTGTTTTATCTTCAGCTGAATACAAGCAACCGTGCTCAGTGATTGGGTTCATGAACAACTCCTTAAGGTCAACATGTGGTTATCGCTTGTCCATAGCGCCGAGCGTGCTCCCAAAGCCGTAGAGTACGATTGTTAAATAGGGCTTACCGATGAATCCCGAAATAAAGAGGGAAGGTATGCGTGATGTATGATCGTCTACCCATTGAGTCTACCACTAAAGGATAGTTATCTTTTTGAAGGGGATCACCAAATAAAATTCTAGTTAATTGCTTTTATTTTGGAGTTTTATTCTTTTGTTAAATGGATATTTATTCCAAGTTTGGCATAAATATCCATCGGTATTAGGGTGCTTTGGAGACCGTGATAATGGCGCTAAGGGTTAGCGAATTTCACTCATGATCTCGCGAGAGAATACTTTTTCACAGTAGTGACATTTTAGCTGCACGTTTTCCTGTTTTAGCTGCACTTTAAAGCTGCTTTCGACTGGCTCACCGTGCGAAATACAGTTGCTATTCGGGCAAGAGTAGACACTGTTGATTTGCTCTGGCAGCACTAATGTTAGCTTGTTAACCACCTTGTACTCTTCAATCTGATTGACCGTCGCTTGCGGGGCGTACAGAGCCAATTGGTTGGCTTGTTCCTTGGTCAGAAAGATGTTCTCAATCTTGATTAGATCTTTATGGCCAAGTGCCGATGATGGCAGGTTTAAGCCCATAGTGATGCGCTGTTCTGTCTTGTGTAGCTTAAACAGTTTAAGGATTTTGATACCAAGGTGAGCAGGGATGTGGTCAATCACGCTGCCGTTACGGATCGCTTCTACTTGTAGCTGAGTTTGTTTAACCATGACTGTTTCTCCTGCTTATAAAGTGTCGTTAAGAACTAGGGCCAATAGGGCTTCGCGAGCGTATACACCGTTTTCAGCTTGTTCGAAGTAGTAAGCGTGTGGCGTTTTATCAACGTCGGTGGTGATTTCGTCGACGCGTGGCAGCGGGTGAAGTACCTTCATGTTTTGACGAGCGTCTTTCAATGTATCGGCGGTGAGGATGTAAGCCGATTTCATGTGTGCGTATTCCGACGCATCAAAGCGCTCTTTCTGCACGCGAGTCATGTACAGAACATCCAGTTCCGGCACGACTTCTTCAATGCTGCAGTGAGTGCTGTATTGGATGCCCATCTCTTCCAATTCTTCACAGATGTAATCTGGCATCTCTAAGACTTCTGGCGCGATAAAGAAGAAACGCACGTTATTGAATTTCGATAGTGCTTGCGTCAATGAGTGCACGGTACGGCCATATTTTAGGTCGCCGACGAACGCCACATTGAGGTTATCGAGCGTGCCTTGTGTTTCGTAAATCGAGAACAGGTCCAGCAAGGTCTGCGTCGGGTGCTGGTTAGCACCGTCGCCGCCGTTTACTACCGGCACACCGTTAGAAAATTCAGACGCTAAACGTGCTGCCCCTTCTTGTGGGTGACGCATCACAAAGGCGTCAACGTAAGAAGAGATAACCTGTACCGAATCGGCAAGTGTTTCGCCTTTCTTCGCCAGTGAGGTGTTACCGCCATTATCAAAGCCAATGACCGTGCCACCAAGGCGCTGGACGGCGGTCTCAAATGAAAGGCGAGTTCGAGTTGAAGGCTCAAAGAAGCAGCTCGCAACGACTTTATTTTTCAGCAACTCTGGGTTTGGCTCGGCCTTGAGTCTTGCTGCTGTGTCGACGATAAGCTCCAGTTCATTACGAGTGAGCTCAGGTATGGAGATGATGTGCTTGTTAAATAACGAATGCGCCATAACGGGTCTTCCTTCTATGCATACAGTCAAATTGCGGACAAAAAAAAGCCCCCTAAAAATAGGAGGCTTCGAAACGATCAATAGAGCAAAATAAAAATGACACCACCGCCACTCTTTGGCGTGTAGTTTGACAATCATGTGCGACAGAATTGCAGTTCATTTTTTGCTCTCTTAAGACAAATTGCGGAGGATTATACTCAGATAAAAAGGCCATGCAATACTTTCCGTAAAGTATTCATTTAATGGATTTTTATGCGAAACAACCTCTACATTTTGCTTTGATTTAAGCCCTTGTTGAAACAGAAAATCTCAGGGTTTTTGGGGCGATAATGCCCTCAAGTACATGAAAAAAAATGCGGGCTTTATCCAAGGGCTAAATCCCAAGTTCGCCGCCCGCATTTCCCTGTCATTACACTTAACTTGTCAATGTCTCGCGAACAAGTGAGTGCTTAACTTCTTAGTTGTTTCGATTCTTAGCTGTTTAGGTAATTAACTGCCTAGTGTTGCAACCATTACTGCTTTGATGGTGTGCATGCGGTTTTCAGCTTCATCGAACACGATAGAGTATTCAGACTCAACTACCTCATCAGTCACTTCCACACCGTCTTTTAGCTGTGGATATTCAGCCGCAAGTTGTTTGCCTACCGTGGTATCTTCGCCATGGAAAGCTGGCAGACAGTGCATGAATTTCACATGTGGGTTACCCGTTGCTTTCAGCATTTCCATGTTCACTTGGTAAGGCATCATTAGGTTGATACGCTCAGCCCATGCTTCTTTCGCTTCGCCCATAGATACCCAAACGTCGGTGTACAGGAAGTCACAACCTTGCACGCCTTCTTGAACATCTTCAGTCAGTGTAATTTTGCCACCTGTGTGCTCTGCGATTTCACGACACTGAGCCAATAGTTCTTCTTGTGGCCAGAACTGTTTTGGAGCAACAAGGCGAATGTCCATGCCCATTTTCGCTGCGCCAACCATCAGAGAGTTACCCATGTTGTTGCGAGCATCACCTAGGTAAGCAAAGCTGATTTCATGCAGTTGTTTACCACGGCCGTATTCCGTCATGGTTAGGAAGTCAGCAAGAATTTGTGTAGGGTGGAATTCGTCAGTCAGACCATTCCATACTGGAACTCCAGCGTAAGCGCCTAGCTCTTCAACAATCTCTTGACCGAAGCCGCGGTATTCAATGCCATCGTACATACGGCCAAGAACGCGAGCGGTATCTTTCATTGATTCTTTGTGGCCAATTTGAGAGCCAGATGGGCCTAAGTAAGACACGCGAGCGCCTTGGTCGAATGCCGCTACTTCGAATGCACAGCGAGTACGAGTTGAGGTTTTCTCAAAGATAAGCGCAATGTTTTTGCCAGTTAGTGTTGGCTGTTCGTAACCGTTGTACTTCGCTTTTTTTAGCTCCATAGAAAGATCTAATAAGTGTTGAATTTCGCGTGGAGTGAAATCTAGTAGTTTTAGGAAGTTACGATTGCGTAGGTTAAAAGCCATGATGTATTCCTTCTTAGATTTAGGCGCTTTCTTGTTACAGGGAAAGAAAATTCAAGAAAGCGCGATTCAATTTTTGTGTATTAATTTCAGTTCAAACGGTGATTCAGTTTTCTCGCAAGGTTTGAAAAGCTCGCGAGTAGATTAATCTTTGGTGATGTTGGTGCCCGCCAAGCCTTGCAGGATTTGCAAACCATCTTCGAGTGCACCAATACCGACGACTTTGCCGCCTTGCTGAATGAATTCGCACGATGCTTCAATTTTTGGTCCCATAGAGCCTGCATCAAATTCGAATTTCGCCAGTTCACTTGGTGTGGTGCTGCGCAGTGCGTGTTGAGTCGGTTTGCCCCAATCAAGGTAAACAGCGTCCGCGTCGGTCAAAATAAGCAGTGCATCCGCATCCAGTTGTTTCGCTAAGAAAGCCGCTGACATGTCTTTGTCGATAACCGCTTCAACACCCACTAATTTGCCGTTCTCTTTTTTCACTGGGATGCCACCGCCGCCAGTACAAATCACTAGGTGGCCTGCATCGATAAGTTGGGTGATCGCTTCGTGCTCAACAATGCCAGTAGGGCGTGGGCTTGGCACAACGCGACGGAAGTGTTGGCCGTCTGGTTTGACGATCCAGTGGAATTTCTCCGCCAATTCACGCGCTTCCGCTTCTTCGTAGATCGGGCCAATCGGCTTCGTTGGATCGGCGAATGCAGGATCGTTTGGATCAACGGTCATTTGCGTCAACATGCACGAGATGTTGCGGTTAGGTAGATAGTTCTTGAACTCTTGCATCAGCATGTAGCCGATCATGCCTTGCGTTTCGCTACCCAATACATCCAGTGGGTATGGATTTACTTTCTTGTACTCCAAACCTTGCAGAGCAAGTAAGCCAACTTGTGGGCCATTACCGTGTACTAACACCACGTTGTACTCTTTGGCGATTTCCGAGATGGTTTTCACCGCTGTTTCAATATTACGGCGCTGAACGTCAGCTTCTAACGGCTCACCGCGACGAAGTAGGGCGTTACCACCGAGTGCAACAACAACAGTTTGTTTAGTCATAATTGTGTTCTCTCATTGTGGCCAAGTTGAGGTTATTTGCGTTCGCCAACTTGGCCGTTTCGTCTTAGTGATTAGATACCATCACGCTCAATAGGGCAGCTCATGCAGCGTGCGCCACCGCGACCGCGGCCAAGTTCATCACCAGGGATAGGAAGAACTGTGATGCCTGCTTTGTCGTATTTTTCATTGGTGTAGGTGTTGCCTTCGTAGCCAATCACGACGCCAGGTTTAACCGTTAGAACATTGTTTGCATCGTTCCACTGCTCACGCTCTGCATGGAAGTTGTCACCACCGGTCGTGATTAGGTTTAGCTTGTCTACGCCAAGTGCTTTTTCGATAGCTGTTACGAAGTAGCCTTCTTCTTTCACTTTCACTGCGCCAGACTCATCGCCAGTTAGGTTCCAGCACTGCACGTCTTTACTCACCACTTCAGGGTATACAGAGAACGTATCTTCGTTCATGTGCGTCATCACGGTGTCTAAGTGCATGCAAGAGCGGTGTTTCGGTAGTTGCATTGCGATAACTTGTTTCGCTTGACCGTGTTTGAATAGGCTAGACGCTAAGTGCTCAACACCTTGTGCTGTTGTGCGCTCAGACATACCGATAAGCACCGTGCCGCGACCGATTACAAGAACGTCACCGCCTTCAATCGTTGAATTGTCATAGCTGATGTTTTCTTCATCGCCGAAGTATTTAATGAAATCTTGGCCTGCGAATGTTGGGTGCCAGCGGTAAATAGCGCGAACGTGGTTGGTTTCACGTTGACGAGCTGGTTTCGCCATCGGGTTGATGGATACACCACCGTATACCCAGCAAGATGTGTCACGAGTAAATAGGTGGTTTGGTAGCGGTTCGATAATGAAGTCGGTTGGTGCATGCATGCCTTGCATCATTGAAGATGATTTCATTGGCATTTCAGCGTAAGACAGGCCGCCCGTTAGGATTTTTGCTAGCTCTAGGTTTGGTAAGTCGCCCAAGTAGCAGCGCACGTCGTTAGCAAAAGTTTTGCCTAAGCGGTAATCAGAAACTTGATGATTCAAAAGCCAATCTTTCGCTTCTGGCACTGCTAGCGTGTCCGCTAGTAGGTCAGTAAGAAGAAGAACTTCAACACCTTGATCACGTAGCGTTTGAGTAAATGCGTCATGCTCTTTACCTGCACGCTCAACAGCCAGTACGTCATCAAATAGTAAATCGTGACAGTTAGAGGGTGTTAGGTGAGTCAGTGCGCGTCTTGGACGGTGAACTAGAACGCGGCGTAATTGACCTATTTCAGAACCTACATAGAACTTACTCATGATCGTCTCTCTCTTATATATTTGAATTACTTTTATCGCTAAGAGTAATTATTTATTTTCAGTTGAGAAGAATGAATTATTTATTCATATCTCTTGTCTGGAATTAATATTACGCCTGCTAGTCAGGTATTCTTAGAGATCTATCACAAATCGTTTTTTATCCCTCAGCCCTTTAAAATTAAGGGTTTTAACAAACTTTATGCACTTTTAACTATTGGCTATCCCTTCTAAATAGTTAACTCTTTGGGAACATTATGCATACTTTTTTCACTCGTATTACTAGAGTGGGAATTACAGGGGTTTATATGCAAAATAATTTTATTGATAAGAATGAGCTTAAGATGGAAGTATGCAATGTTAGTATTTATATATTTAATTTTGAATATGAAATTAATTATTCTTTAACAATTTAAATGCGAATAAAGCTATTGCGGTCACACTTTACAATCGAGTGTTTTAATCCGATTTTCTATGAAAATAGCTAATGCTTGTCCTTTGGTTATTACAGATTAATTTACTTTGAATATAATTAACTCTAATAAGTGACTAAGTATTTATCTAAATATAGTAGCGATGAATATTTGATTTTTAATTAACCTTAGTATCGATATTTAAAGGTTATCTTTGCTTTCTAGCAAGTGTCTCAGCTCGTTTAGGCTTTGCGGCTTTGATAGGTAGATAGATTAATAGAGTGGCTTTAAATGATGCGTGTGCAGCTTGTGAGGGTGTTTCGATGGAAGGGTTTTGTTGGTCATCGATAGTGACAAAAAAAGCCGCTAGAAAGCGGCTTTGAGTGAGAAAGTGAGGTGTGTAGGTTTTAGATAAGCGCACCAATACTCAGAACAATGATGCAGAACACCATCAAGATACCGACTAGTGGCATTACCCATTTAACCCAGCGTACATAAGGGACGCGAGCAATCGCCAAGCCACCCATCACCACCGCGGAGGTTGGCGTAATTAGGTTCACCAAGCCAGATGCTGATTGGTACGCAGTGATAACCAGGTCACGACCTACGCCAGCAAAGTCAGCCAGTGGTGCCATGATTGGCATGGTAAGTACCGCCAAGCCAGAGGTCGATGGAACTAAGAACGACAGTAGAATCTCTAAGAAGAACATCACGTTAATGAAGATAACCGAAGAAAGCCCCGTTACCATTTGTTCTGCAGAGAAGAGAATGGTATCGGTGATCATACCGCGGTCCATCACCACTACGATACCACGTGCAATACCTATGATAAGCGCAACACCAAGTAGGTCGCGGGCACCATCAATAAAGCTGGTGGTAAACTCTTCTTCGCTCATACGAGCCACAATACCGACGATGATGGTTGCTGCTAAGAACATTGCAGAGATCTCTGCCATCCACCACCCAGCAACGGATACACCGTAAATCATTACCGCGAATGAACCACCAAAAATGGTCAGAATCAGTTTACGAGTTGCGGTGAATTCCAGTTTTTCGCCACTTGCGTTGCCAAGGAAGTGCGCTTTGTTCTCTTCGTATTTGTCGTACACAATGGATTTGCTTGGATCGGCTTGAACCATTCTTGCGTAGCGCATCACGTAGGCGACACAGATACCCCAACCAATAATCAACATCGCAATACGCAACACGATACCGTCGGTAAATGGAATGCCAGAGGCGTTGGCAGCGATCACGGTTGCGAATGGGTTAATGGTTGAACCTAGCACCCCAATCCCTGCGCCAAGTAGTACCGTCGCAGCAGCCACCAGAGGGTCAAAGCGAGCAGCCATCATTACAGGCACCAACAATGTATAGAATGGTAGTGATTCTTCCGCCATGCCGTAGACAGTACCGCCTGCGGCGAACAGTGCCATCAGTATTGGTATCATCAACTCTTCTCGCCCTTCTAATCGGGCGGTAACGCGTTCGATACCGGCATCAATCGCCCCCGTCTTAGTTACTAGTCCTAAGAAGCCACCAATGATTAGGATGAACAGCGAAACGTCGATTGCCGCAGCTTCATAGCTATTGTGGTCGTAGAAGCCGTCAATAGGCGCTAGCAGTACGTCAATCACGCCTTGAGGGTTACCTTCTACCGCTTGATAGGTTCCGGTTACGGGTACTTCTCGGCCTAGCTCTTCATTCATTGCTCGGTCGTATTGGCCTGCTGGAACAATCCAGGTAAGCAGAGCGACGAACGCTATCAGAATAAATAGAATGGTGTAGGCAGAAGGGAATTTAAAGTTGGCAAAGAAGCCGCCCTTTTTTTTCTCGCTTGGTATCGTTTGAGTTGTCATGGCTATCTCCTTACATCATCTTAAATAGAAGTGATGTGAATTAGCGACTAATGATTTATAGATTGTAAATACACGGACACTTATAAAGCACTCAACGATATAAAGTTGCTGACTTTAAATTAAGGTTTTTTATATTTACTAATCCAAATGAAGTTAGATTTAATTTAGCTGCGGTTATTTTATTCCTTACTTTGGTATTTAAGTTTGGTGCTGTTCACAAAAATAATGGCTAATGAATGGGCTGAAAAATGGCAGGAAATCGCCTAGGTTTTTTGGTTAGTTAGCTTGGATTAATATTCGTTGTGGATTAACTAGAAGTGGGAGGAGATTGATTTGATAGGTGTTGTTTATGATCGGTTTGAATAATCTTGGAATTTTATTCAAACTTTATTTTTAGGCGGTTTTTAAAGTTTATAATGGTTATTTGATGCGTATCAAATAACACATTGAGTAGAAAACAAAAAAGGAAGCCGAAGCTTCCTTTTAAATGTTCAATCACCAGCGAATGTTAGATAAACAGACCGCCGAATGCGAAGCCTAGTGCTACCGCAGTACTGATTGTTACCACACCTGGAATGAAGAATGGGTGGTTGAATACGTAGTTACCGATACGCGTTGAGCCTGTATCATCCATCTCAACCGCTGCCAGTAGCGTAGGATAAGTTGGAAGTACGAACAGCGCACTTACCGCAGCAAAAGAAGCAACGGCTGTTAGTGGTGCTACGCCAATCGCTAGTGCTGCAGGCATCAGTGCAACCGTTGTTGCGCCTTGAGAGTAAAGCAGCATAGAAGCGAAGAACAGAACAAGAGCCAGCATCCATGGGTAGTCAGCCAGTAGAGCGCCTGCTACGTCTTTGATTTCAGCTACGTGTGCGTTTACAAATGTTGAACCTAACCAAGCCACACCAAGTACACATACACATGCCGTCATACCAGAGCGGAACGTTGGCGCAGAAGAAATCTTCGCCGCATCAATCTTAGTGAACATCACGATAGCCGCTGCTGCTGCCAGCATCACAGACATGATCGCTTCGTTACGGCCCAGAGCTGGGTTTTCAATTAGGCCAACAGAGCTAGAGATAGCCGCTGCGTAACAAACCACGAAACCAATCGCTGCTAGGAAGATGTACGTTGCTTTCTTCGCTGTAGGTAGAATTTCGCGTTTCTCTTCTGTCGCCAGTTTGATTAGACCTTTCTCTAGACGTTCTTGATAAACAGGATCGTCTTTCAATTCGCTACCCATGTAGTTAGCAACAACCGCACCAACCATACAAGCGATGAAGGTTGTTGGGATACAAACCATCAATAGCGTTAGGTAATCAACACCAAATGGTGCCAACATTGCTGCGAAAGCCACAACTGCAGCCGAGATTGGCGAAGCTGTGATAGCAATTTGAGAAGCGACAACTGCGATAGACAGTGGACGAGAAGGACGAACACCTTGGCCTTTCGCTACTTCTGCAATAACAGGAAGCGTAGAGAATGCTGTGTGACCAGTACCCGCCATTAATGTCATTACAAAGGTCACAATCGGCGCGTAAAAGGTGATGCGTTCAGGGTGTTTACGCAAAAAGTTTTCGGCAATTTGTACCAACCAGTCCATACCGCCAGCAACTTGCATTGCAGCAATTGCGGTGATAACTGACATGATGATCAAGATTACGTCGATCGGGATGAAAGATTGGCTTGTTGGAACGCCAAGAATAAGTGAAAGGGCAATAACACCAGCACCACCGGCAAAACCAATACCGATACCGCCAATTCTGGCCCCCAAAAAGATAAAGAGCAGGACGACAAACAGTTCTACTGCAATCATAAGTAACACCTCATTTAGATTTTATTATGTGAACATTCGCCGCTGGAATGTTCACATAATAGTTCTATGGTTTAGATTCAATTTGGCAAAAGCGCAACCAACGGAAATCCACAAAATAATCATGGTTAACCGTATTGGAGCCTAAAAAAGGGCTCCGTTTGGAACCCTTTCTCGCTAACTTTATTCGTAGCGCTTCGCTTTATACTGAGGATGCATCAAATTTTCAACAGAGAAAATGTCATCAAGTTCTTCTTCGGTTAATAAACCGCGCTCTAGAACCACATCACGAACGCTCTTACCTGTCTCAGCACAGATCTTACCAACAATGTCACCCTCGTGGTGGCCAATGTATGGGTTTAGGTAAGTGACGATACCGATAGAGTTAAATACGTGCGCTTCACATACTTCTTTGTTCACCGTAATGCCGTCTACACACTTGTCGCGTAGGTTCACACAAGCGTTTGTTAGGATGTCTAGAGACTCAAACATGCTTTGTGCAATAACAGGTTCCATTACGTTCAGTTGAAGTTGACCACCTTCCGCAGCGAAAGAAACCGTGTTGTCGTTACCTAGAACTTTGAAGCAAACTTGGTTTACTACTTCAGGTACAACTGGGTTTACTTTAGCAGGCATGATTGAAGAACCTGCTTGCAGTTCAGGTAGGTTTAGCTCGTTCAAACCAGTACGTGGACCTGAAGAAAGTAGACGCAAGTCGTTACAGATCTTAGATAGCTTAACTGCTAGACGCTTAAGTGCGCCGTGCGTCATTACGTATGCGCCACAGTCAGACGTTGCTTCGATTAAATCTTCAGCCGCTACACACTCTAGGCCTGTTACTTCTGCTAGGTGTTTCACTGCTAGGCCTTGGTAACCCGGTGCTGCGTTCAGACCTGTACCGATAGCCGTTGCGCCTAGGTTTACTTCAAGCAGTAGTTTTGAAGTGTATTCTAGGTTTTTGATTTCTTCATTGATGGTTACAGCCCAAGCGTGGAACTCTTGGCCAACCGTCATTGGAACTGCGTCTTGAAGCTGAGTACGACCCATCTTCAAAATCGTGTTGAATTCTTGGCTCTTAAGCTCGAATGCACCTTTTAGGTATTCGATCGCATCAATCAGTTTACGAACGCTGTTGTAAACAGAGATACGGAAGCCAGTTGGGTAAGCACAGTTTGTAGATTGGCTGCGGTTTACATGGTCGTTCGGGTTGATGAACTCGTATTGGCCTTTTTCTTTGCCCATAAGTTCAAGAGCCACGTTCGCAACAACTTCGTTTGCGTTCATGTTTACAGAAGTACCAGCACCACCTTGGAAAACGTCCGATGGGAACTGATCCATGCACTTACCCGTGTCTAGAATTAGGTCACAAGCTTGGATGATGTATTTAGCCACTTCGCTTGGAATTACACCTAACTCTTTGTTTGCTAAAGCCGCCGCTTTCTTAGTCATCACCATACCGCGAACGAATTCAGGTACATTTGAGATCGTTACATTTGAGATGTTGAAGTTTTCAACTGCGCGTAGAGTGTGGATGCCGTAGTAAGCATCAGCCGGAACATGACGTTGACCTAATAGATCTTCTTCGAGACGAGTAGCTTGAGGAGCTTCAACTTGAGCTTCTGATTGAGTAGCCATAACAGGATCCTTAGAGAATTATTCTGATTATATAGTTATTAGCCTATTCTGTGTGCAAATACTCCGTTCGCTAGAATATTGGGCTGATAAATCCGTCCTGACTTATGTGGCACATGATACTGTACTTAGCGCATAAAAATATTAAGTGGATCACCTTTTTCGGTTTTGTTTCGTCAATATTTTGCAAAGTTATTCTTGGTCAATAAACACGCTTATTTACAGGATAAATTTGAGATTGTTAGGGCTTTCAGCGTAAACTGCAAGTAACAAAGGAGGGCGTGTGTTTCCTATCTTATTATTACTATTTATCTTCGTACCCATCATTGAGATTGGGCTATTTATTCAAGTTGGTGGCTTCTTAGGATTGTGGCCAACTATTGCGTTGGTTCTGATCACTGCATTTGTGGGTGCATCGCTGGTTCGTAGCCAAGGCATTCAGACACTTATGTCTGTGCAAGGTCGCTTGCAACAAGGCGAAATGCCAGCACAACAGATTCTTGAAGGCGTGATGCTTGCAGTTGCCGGTGTATTGCTGCTGACTCCGGGTTTTATGACGGACGCACTCGGTATGTTGGTATTATTGCCAGCACCAAGAGCGATGATTGCCAAGAAAATGATGGAAAAAATGGTGGTGACCAACATGTCTGGTGGTTTCCATGCCGGTGGACAAGCTGGTTTTGGCCAGAGCCCATTTGGACAAGACCCATTCAATCGCGATCCATCTGACCAATCAAAAGACGGCAACACCTTTGAAGGTGAGTTTGAGAAGAAAGACGACGACAACAACGATCGTAACCGCTTAAACTAATTAATTTTTTCTCTCTTTATAAAGAGGGAAAACAGAAAAGGCTCTTACCTTTATCCTTCGCAAGAAAGTGATAATGGTAAGAGCCTTTTTTATTGTCTGTCGCTAGCTGTTACTTACTGTTTACTATCGATAACAGATAACAGATAACAGATAAAAGATAAGCTTGAGTGTTCGGTTATACCGCGCCTTCAAAACCCATTTGTCGCCATGCTTCAAAAGCAATGATTGCCACTGCGTTAGACAGGTTCAGGCTGCGCGCGTCTGGCATCATTGGAATACGAATGCGTTGTTCCATTGGCATACTTTCGATGAATTCAGCAGGCAGCCCGCGAGTCTCTGGGCCAAACATCAACACATCACCTTGTTGGAATTTTGCATCAACGTGGTGACCTGTCGTTTTAGTGGTGCAGGCAAAGATGCGGAAGTCACCCTCGCGTTCATTCTCAAGATACTCAAGGAAAGCTTCTAGGTTCTTGTGACGCTTAACTCGCGCAAGGTCGTGGTAATCCAAGCCAGCACGACGAACCTTCTTCTCTTCAAAATCAAAGCCAAGCGGTTCAATCAGGTGCAGGTTTGCGCCGCAGTTAGCACATAGGCGGATGATGTTACCCGTATTGGGTGCAATTTCTGGTTCGTATAGAGCGATATCAAACATGTTGGTTCACAAGAGTAATCAAAGATAGCCCGAGTATACGGTGGCAAGCTGAGTGAGTACAGTTCACCACCATTCGCTTACGCTTTATTCGCGAGTGCTTGTGCGTAGTTTTCAGCAACCGCCTTCCAATTCACCACATTCCACCATGCGTTGATGTAATCAGGACGACGGTTTTGGTAGCTGATGTAGTAGGCGTGTTCCCAAACATCGAGCGCAAGAATCGGTTCGCCATCACTGACAACGGTATCCATCCACGGATTATCTTGGTTCGAGGTTGAGATGATCTTCAGTTGCCCTTGCTCTACCACTAGCCAAGCAAAGCCGGAGCCAAAGGTATTGATCGCCGCTTGGGCGAACTGATCTTGGAATGTCTCGAAATCACCGAAGGTACTCTTGATAGCCTCACCAAGCTCGCCCGTAGGTTCACCACCGCCGTCTCGCGACATGCAGTTCCAGTACAAGATATGGTTGTAGTAGCCGCCACCATTGTTGCGCACGGCAGGGCTGTGCTGTGAGATATTAGCGAAGATCTCAGTCAGAGATTGCTGTTCTAGTTCGCTGCCAGACACCGCCGCAACAAACTTATCGTAGTAGGTTCTATGGTGCTTGCTGTAATGCACTTCCATCGTTTTAGCATCAATGTAAGGTTCTAGGGCATCGTAAGCGTAGGGTAGTTCAGGGAAAGTGTGCGACATGGTAAATCCTCCATAATTAGAGGATTCACCATAATGATAATAGCAATCATTATCAACTGCGATCTTTGTAGGGGTATTACACCGGTAAGATAGGCAGGGTGATTTCGAGTTGTAATCCACCGAGCTGGCTGCGGGTTGCGGTGATGGTTCCGCTGTGTTGGCGAATCGCACTTTCAGTAATGGTTAATCCAAGCCCTGTGCCGCCAGAGTTTCTGTCACGCGCTGTTGAGACACGGTAAAAAGGTCTGAAGATAGAATCGAGTTCATCCTCTGGAACACCATCACCATTATCATTGACGCAAATTGTTAGCTGATCTTGAACCACATGGAACTGTACATCCACTTGGTCTTTACCGTAGTAGATGGCATTGCGTGTAATGTTGTCTAGCGCACTCATCAGCAGTTTAGGGTTCCCCGAAATAGAGCGTTCTGGGATCTCCGAGAACGTCAGTTGTTTGCCCATCTGTTCGGCTTCAAACTCTGCGTCTTTTAAGATCTCTTCCCATAGGCTCGAGATAGGCTGAACCTCACGAGTAATATGGCTGTCGACCTGCATACGAGATAGCGTCAGCAGCTCACTGATCATCTGTTCCAAACGCTGTGCTTCGGTATCAATGCGTTCTAACTCTTGGCTCTCGCCTTGTTTACGAATTGCCAGTGCATTGGCCATGCGAAGACGTGTCAGTGGCGAGCGGAGCTCGTGTGAGATATCAGAGAGCAGGCGTTGTTGCCCCGAAATCATCTGGTTTACCGCTTCTACCATCTGGTTAAAGCTTTCACCAGCTTGTCTGAACTCTGAAGTACCTTTTTCGAGTGTTGGATCGACCTCGAATTGACCTTTCGCCACGCGTTGTGCCGCGCGTTCTAGCCTGCGAGCGGGTTGACTCAGTGCCCAAGCTAACCAAAGTAATAGCGGGGTACTCGCCAACATCACGGCAAGCAATAGCTGCAGAGGTCTATCAAACAGGCGCAGTAAGAATGGCGGTGGTTGGTTCCACTTCACTCCGGCATACATCAGCAACTCTTCACCAGCGAGAGTAATTGGCACTGGCCCTGCGACCATGTAGTGTCCGTAGAGTTTTTGCTTCGGTATGTCAGGGTTATCAATCGAGGTAACAAAGTTACGAATCGCCTTTAGCTTATAGTCTGAATGCCTTTTCGAGGTAAGGACTGCGCCCTCAAGATCGGTCAGGTAGATGCGAGCTCTAGAATCCTTGCGGCTGCGTGGCGCCTCCAGTTGGAAGACAATCTTGCCCAGATTAGGTTCTTTGGCGTAGCGTTTCTCTGTGATTTTAGCGATACGCTCGAGTTTATCGAGGTGATCTGCGGGCACATCTCGCGCGACTCGAGGGTCTAAATGGGGAAGTGACAGCACCGACAAAAGCACCAGTAACATGGTGAACCAAAAGATAGCAAAGATACGTCCATATAAGCTGGTGATTTTAGGTATACGCATTAATCTTCCTCTACCAATAAGTAGCCACGGCCTCGTAAGGTTTTGATACGTGATTTGCCGTCAGTGCGCTCAGGAATCTTCTTACGTAGATTAGAGATGTGCATGTCTATCGCGCGGTCAAACGCTGCGAGCCTTTTACCCAGCACATCCAAACTCAATGCTTCTTTGGTGATCACTTGCCCTGGGTTTTGGATAAGGTGACTCAGTAGGGCGAACTCGGTTGTGGTGAGGTCGATGAGCTCCCCATTGCAGTAGGCTTCTTGTTTGCCCGGGAAGACTTCGATGTCTTGATATTGAACTCTATCACTGGCCGCCTTAGGTGCGGTGTTGGTTTGAGTACGACGCAAGATAGCTCGAATACGAGCTAACAACTCTCGGTCACTGAAAGGTTTAGGTAGGTAATCATCCGCGCCAAGTTCAAGACCAATCACACGGTCGATCTCTTCGCCTTTTGCGGTCAGCATTAGTACCGGCGTTTCCCAATTTTCCCTCAGCTTTTTTAGCGTTTCCATGCCATTAAGGCGCGGCATCATCACATCCAAAAGAATCAGGTCAATCTCATCATTGATCGCTTCAAGCCCGGCATAGCCATCATTGGCTTCGGAGACAGTGAAGCCCTCAAAGCTCAAAATGTCTTTAAGTAAGCTGGTTAACTCTGTGTCGTCATCAATAAGAAGAATGTTCGCCATTGGGAAGCCTTAATCATTTAGTTAGGTTAATAATACTGCTAATTATTCGTCAACTTTCACTCTTTACGATTCTTTACGCTTTCTAAACGTCACTTTACGAGGGAAAGACTAATCTATATTCAAGCGCTGAGAAACAGACGCAACACATGACTTATTATACCGAATTGAGGCAACAATTATGAAAATGACTAAGAAACTTGTACTAGCAGCTGCGGCACTTCCACTTATTTTTGGTACAGCAAGCGCGTATGCTTACGGTGGTGGTGATAAAGGTGACCACAAAGGTATGCACGACAAGTGTGGCGGTTTCGATAAAAAAGTAATGCGCCAACTAGACCTAACCGACGCTCAAAAAGAACAGTTAAAAGAGATGCGTGAAGCAGACCGTGCTGAGATGAAAGCAAAGCGCGGTGCAAACAAAACGGCAAAAATGGCGCAAATGAAAGCGCATCACGAAAAGGTTCAAGCATTGGTACTTGCTGACAACTTTGACGAAGCAGCAGCAAACGACCTAGCAAGCCAAATGGTTGAGAAGCAAACTGAGCGTCGCGTAGCAATGCTTAAGAAGCAACACCAAATGATGAGCGTACTAACGGCTGAGCAAAAGACTCAACTGAAAGAAATCCAACAAGAGCGCATGACTAAGTGTGCTGACAAAATGGGAAAACGCATGAACAAAGACAAGTAATTCATTGCTTGAGAAATCAGCGTTGAATGAAAGTGTTTAGAAAGAAGCGGCCGAGTGTCGCTTTTTTTGATCCTTAAAAATGAATGTTTTACATCATGGCTGTCATATTCAATTGGTGGTTTGCAGGTTATACTTTGTGCTATCAGTCACTTTATAGCCAAGTTATGAAACAAGAATACGCACGTTTAGTTACGCTCGCCGCTTGGGCAGCCACCACCATCGCCACTATTTTATTGATAGTGAAAGTCGCAGCTTGGTGGGTGACAGGTTCCGTGAGTCTGTTGGCTTCCGTCGTGGATTCAATGCTAGATATCGCGGCCTCTGTCGTTAACCTTATCGTGGTTCGTTACTCTCTGCAGCCTGCCGACAAAGAGCACACCTTTGGTCATGGTAAGGCTGAATCTCTCGCTGCATTAGCGCAGGCAATGTTTATTTCAGGCTCTGCATGTTTCCTTATTCTCAATGGTATTGAGCGCTTCTTCCGACCTCATGAACTGAATTCTCCAGAGATTGGTATCTATGTCAGCTTATTTGCGATGGTGATGACCTTCGGTTTGGTTCGATTCCAAAAGCATGTGGTCAACAAAACAGGCAGCCAAGCTATTGCGGCCGACTCTCTGCACTATCAATCAGACCTTTATATGAACGCTGCGATCATGCTGGCACTGGCATTGAGCTGGTTTGGGATTGGTCAGGCGGACTCAGTATTCGCGGTCGGTATCGGTATCTACATTCTGTACAGCGCTTATCAAATGGCGATGGAAGCGGTTCAGTCTCTGCTTGATCATAAGCTGCCAGATGATGAGCTGAAACAGATTAAAGAGACATCATTGAGCGTGGAAGGCGTGTTGGGTGTGCATCAATTACGAACGCGTCGCTCGGGGCCAATACGCTTCATCCAACTGCATCTAGAATTGGAAGATAATATCCCACTTATTGAAGCGCATCGCATTTCTGACGAAGTAGAGGCTAAGCTTATCTCCGTGTTCCCTGATGCTGATGTATTAATTCACCAAGACCCGTATTCGGTCGTATTTGGACCAGAGAAGCAGCAGAAATTCCACTCGTGGTAATGCGTGCTAAAAATCAGCGGGCAAATGGTAAGTGAGTGGCTTTTGAACTAAAGTGAGTAAAAATTATTAACTGTTAGGTGATTCAAAAACCACCTTAGTAACAATTAATGTTGATTCTGATGTGAATCAACAAAGTTATTGAGTAAAACTGTAATACTCTTACAGAAGTAGAAATGTTACATAATTTTACGCGATTTGAGTGCTATTCCTGTTGAGGAAATGTAACATAACGCACAAATATAGATTTAAAATCTTGTTGATATACAATCAGCAAGAACAAGAATTGAATAATAGATTCCCAAAAATCGAGGGTGAGCATGATTAAGAAGATCGGTGTTTTGACCAGTGGTGGTGACGCTCCAGGTATGAACGCAGCAGTTCGCGGCGTTGTTCGTACTGCGTTATCAGTTGGCATTGAAGTTTACGGTATTTACGATGGCTACCAAGGCCTTGTTGAAGACCGTATCGAAAAGCTTGACCGTTCAAGCGTATCTGACGTGATCAACCGTGGTGGTACTTTCTTAGGTTCTGCACGTTTCCCTGAATTTAAAGACGTTGCTGTTCGTGAGAAAGGCATTGAGAACCTTAAGAAACACGGTATCGAAGCACTTGTTGTTATCGGTGGTGACGGTTCTTACATGGGTGCTAAGAAGCTGACTGAAATGGGTTACCCATGTATCGGTCTTCCAGGCACAATCGATAACGATATCGCGGGTACTGACTACACAATCGGTTACCTAACAGCGCTTAACACTGTTATTGATTCAATTGACCGTCTACGTGACACGTCTTCTTCTCACCAACGTATTTCTATTGTTGAAATCATGGGCCGTCACTGTGGTGACCTTACGCTTATGTCAGCAATCGCGGGTGGTTGTGAGTACATCATTACTCCAGAGACTGGCCTAGATAAAGAACAGCTTATCAGCAACATCCAAGATGGTATTGCGAAAGGTAAGAAGCACGCAATCATCGCTCTAACTGAGCTAATGATGGATGCTAACGAACTGGCTAAAGAGATCGAATCTTCAACAGGTCGTGAAACTCGTGCAACGGTTCTTGGTCACATCCAACGTGGTGGTCGTCCTACTGCATTTGACCGTGTATTGGCTTCTCGCATGGGTAACTACGCTGTTCACCTTCTTCAAGAAGGTCACGGTGGTCGTTGTGTGGGTATCGAGAAAGAAGAACTTGTTCACCACGACATCATCGATTGTATCGAGAACATGCAGAACCCAGACCGTTCTGAGCTGTTCCGCGTTGCAGAAGAGTTGTTCTAAGCCACGCTTAGCGTTCGCTTAAAGAATTTAAAAACCGCTGATTATTCAGCGGTTTTTTTGTGCCTGCCGTTCTTTAGATTCATTGTAAAATCCCCTCCTAGCCTCCCCTTATGTCAGGTTTCTAGAGCCCTTTAGCTTTCATTGGAAAGGGGAGGAACCGTTCCGTAGTTGTTGGAGCATATACCGACTACAACAAATTTTAGCGATTAACGTAAGCTTTCCTATTAGCGATTTATTGAACATTTTATGGTTTCAGTAAGCCTAGGAACCTAAGTGAACAAAGAAAGTTCTCCCCCTTTACCTTAGATCGGCAGGGTAATCGAAAATGTTGAAATAAGGGGGAGTTAGAGGGGGATGTGTACACAGAAGTTTATTTGGGGATTGAATTCATGATTTTCACCAAAACTTCTTCAAGATTCTGATTAACTTCATTATTGGTAAAGCGAAGCACCTTGATTCCAATCTTGTTTAAGTCTCGTGTACGCTGATGATCGTAAGCCTGTGCTTGTTCTGAAAAGTGGCTATTACCATCTATCTCAATGGCCAGTTTTAGTTCACAGCTGAAGAAATCCACGACGTACTTTCCGATGCTATGTTGTCTGCGAAACTTAATACCAAGCTGCTTGTTCCGTATATAAAACCATAGCTTGCGTTCTGGTTGAGGCATGTTGTTTCGGAGCTGTTTTCGAAATGTGTTTAGATGAGCTTGTGTATAAATCTTCATAACGCAGTCTAATAAACCGGAATGTTATTAAGTTACAAAGAGCTCAGTGCAAAAAAGAGGTTGGGAGTGGCGGTTTTCGAGCGAGATCAAAAAAGGCCAACCTAAGTTGACCTTTCATCTAATCTAAACGGTGAGGTTTAAATTAAGCTTTTGCTTCAGCTGCTGCTTTAGCGATAGCTGCGAAGCTTTTCGCGTCTAGAGCTGCGCCGCCAACTAGAGCACCGTCGATGTCTGGTTGTGCGAAGTAAGCTGCTGCGTTTTCTGGCTTAACAGAACCGCCGTATTGGATAACAACTTTCTTAGCAACTTCTTCAGATTTCTCTGCGATGTGTGCACGGATTTGAGCGTGGATGCGTTGTGCATCTTCAGCTGTAGCTGCTTTACCAGTACCGATAGCCCAGATTGGTTCGTAAGCGATGATAGCGCCTTCAAGAGCTTCAACACCTTGAGTGTTGATAACAGCGTCAAGTTGACGAGCACATACTGCAACAGTTTCGCCTGCTTCGTTTTGTGCTTCAGATTCACCGATACAAAGAACTGGAGTTAGGCCGTTCTCTTTTAGGAATGCGAATTTCTTAGCTACGAACTCATCTGATTCGTTGTGGTATTCACGACGCTCAGAGTGACCGATGATGATGTGAGATGCGCCGAACTCTTTAAGCATTGCTGGAGACATGTCGCCAGTGAATGCACCGCTGTTGTTTAGGTCAGAGTTTTGAGCACCTAGGATGATCGCGCTGCCCGCTTCAGTAAGCGTACGCTCTGCTAGATCAACGAAAAGTGCTGGTGGAGCAACTGCTACGTCTACGCCTGTTACGCCTTCAAGTTCAGCGTTAAGACCGTTTAGTAGATCAACAACCATTTCTTTGCTGCCGTTTAGTTTCCAGTTACCCATAACTACAGGATGACGCATAGGAATATCTCCAAAGTATTTAAATAAATCGAATGTAAAAAAGTAAACTTTATTACGAAATAATATAACAGATTAATATCAACAGATCATGACTGTGGTCATGACTTTCTTGGATCTTACTCAATGGTCAGAGTAGATTTTGAGCATATATCAGTGATCCGGCAGACAGAATAATAGCTAACTTCTCGGATTTTTCATCGTTAGTTGTTATTAAGGGACAAACGATTGCGTTAACAACAGGAAGTAACAATGCCGAATCTAGTTCTAGAGTACTCCAATTCAGTGGATGAGCGAGTAAATATCCAAGGCTTACTGGAAGATCTCCACCAAGTCGCTCTCACATGTGGCTTGTTTGATGTGCCATCAGTGAAATCTCGTTCACTGCGTTGCCATAATTGGTTGGTCGGTGATGAGGAAGATAGTGTAGACTTTATTCATATCAGCTTTGAGTTACTTTCGGGACGAACGGAAGAGCAAAAGCGAGAATTGTCACGATCGTTAATGCAGATCCTGCAAGAACAAGCGAGTCATGTAAGAAGCTTAACGGTGAATATTCGTGATATGGATAAAAGTTGCTTTCAAAAAGTAATAAACTAACCATTGCTGCTGACTTTTAGCGGCGTATAAATTTGAGTATTTAAGATGTCGATGAAAGAATTACTGCTCTCTTTCAAGGGGAGAATTGGTCGTAAGACTTACTGGATTTGGAATGTTTTCTACTACATAGCGATTACCGGTTTTGCTTCAGGTATCTCTGTGTTGTTCCCTGCTTACTCTTATATCCTGCTACCAATCATCCTATTGATGCTTGTGATCCCAGACCTTGCGGTAACCGCTAAGCGCTGGCACGACCGCAATAAGTCTAATTACTGGCTACTATTGAATGTGCCATTAGTATTGGGTCGTTTAGCTTCGCCAATGGTTGCAACGACGACAGAGCCGGTATCGCCAATTCATATGGCGGCAACCGTCGCGGCATTAGTGTGTGGTTTCTGGATTCTGATTGAGTGTGGTTTGTTGAAAGGTACAGAAGGCCGTAATGACTACGGCGAAGACCCATGTAAATATTGAACAGCGAACCAATAAGAAGGGGGCATTACGCTCCCTTTTTCTTTTTAGTGCTTTGCTAATTTCAGTACATTTTAGGTTCGGTATTCGGCTTAAAAGGCACGACATTTTCAGGCAGAGATTCTTCAAAGCCGCAGCGCCCTTCGAGTGCATCTTGGAACTTACAGACCTGACAGCGCAGCTCTTGCATGAGTACGACATTGGCGTGGTGTGGGTTTTTACAACGGCTAACCACTAAGTCGATGTGACTTTGCTGCGCACGAAGTCGGTCTTGCATCACGTCTGAAGCCGAACAAATCATCTGTTCGCACATCTCGTGTTTGAATTGATTGAATGCTTTCGGGTCGCTTTTCGCGAGTTGGACAAGTTCATCAAAGGGTGGCAGTTTTTGAGCGGGTTGTGGATGCGCCATCATTCCTTCCTTAGCATTAAGCGTGTTTCATATGCTCTAAGCTTAAGAAAGAAATCTGTACAAATTTTAATCTATTTGTATTTTCTCAATATTGAGACGGTATTAGCCGATTACCTTTGCAATCAAAGGGCGGGTGTTAAGGTGTAAGTGCAGCGTCGTTCGCCAGCAATGATGTGCTCTGTACGGCTCACGTGACACTCATCTTTTAGTAACTCAGTAAACACGTTGAGCTCAGATTGGCACAGGCTAGGGCAGCGAGTTGCAGCCTTACAGATAGGGCAGTGGTTCTCAATTAAGATGTAGTGATCATCATGCTCTTGAAGCTCAGCCATGTAGCCTTCGTCTTCACGAAGCTGGGTGAGTTTTTTAAGCTTGCTGATGAGTGAATCACAGCCAGACAGCGCAGTTTGATACTGCTTAAGAGTGTGTTGTTCACGCTCGGCAGCAACCTTAGCCAGCCCTTCTTTACCAAATAGATTCTCGACAGCATCAATCACTTGAATGGTGAGTTCACCATGTCGGTCTGAAAATTGGTTATGACCTTGTTGAGTCAGGGACCAGTGGCGAGTCGGGCGACCCACTTTCACTTTCACATCATGAAACGCAAGAATACCGTCATCTTCCAGGCTTTGCAGATGTTGCCTTGCCCCCATTGTCGTCATGCCAAATTCTTCTGACAGTTGTTTCGCGGTTACCGCGCCTTGACGCTTAATGGTCTGTAAGATTCTGTCGCTTGTTTTCATACTATCCCTACCTAATGAACCTTACTATTATGAGGCAAGGTGTTTATAAAGCAAACCATTTACTATATTGATGATAATTTACTCTATAGATAGCGTTTTACTCTATTGGCTGCCATGGTCAGATTCTGGTGCGCTAATAAAACAAAAGGCTGATACTAGGTATCAGCCTTGGAATATTCTGTTTCACCGAATTTAGGCTTACAGGATATGACCTACTACTTCTGGATCTTTACGCTCTAGGTAGTGGATAGATTTGATGCGGCGAATTGTACGGCAGCGGCCACGGATAAGCAGGGTTTCTGTGGTTGCGATATTACCTTGACGAGAAATACCTTCTAGCAAGTCACCCTTAGTGATGCCTGTTGCTGAGAATACAACGTTGTCGCTGCGTGCCATGTCTTCCATCTTCAATACGATACCCGCCGTTACGCCCATTTCTGCGCAGCGCTCAAGTTCAAGTTCACCGTGCTTGCGGTTCTCTTCTGTGTCGCCTTTCACTTCGTGGCGAGGTAGAAGACGACCGTGCATGTCGCCGTCGAGTGCGCGAATTACCGCCGCTGAGACCACACCTTCAGGTGCGCCGCCGATGCAGTACATGACGTCTACTTCACTGTCTGGCATACAGGTTAAGATAGAAGCCGCAACATCACCGTCTGGCACAGCAAATACACGAACGCCCATTGCTTGCATGTCGGCGATGACTTGATCATGACGAGGCTTAGCAAGCGTGGTTACGACTAGAGTATCAAGTGTTTTACCTAGTGCTTTAGCGATGTTTTCTAGGTTTTCTGTTAGTGGCAGTTCTAGGTCAATCACGCCTTTAGCGCCAGGGCCAACAACCAACTTTTCCATGTACATATCAGGCGCTTTAAGGAAGCTGCCTTTTTCGCCCGCAGCCAATACAGCCAATGCATTTGATTGGCCCATTGCTGTCATGCGTGTCCCTTCAATTGGGTCAACTGCGATGTCGACAGCGTCGCCGCCCACACCTACGTTTTCGCCGATGTATAGCATAGGTGCATCATCGATTTCACCTTCGCCGATAACAATCTCACCGCTAATTTCGGTTTTGTTTAATAGGCTACGCATTACTTCTACAGCAGCGCCATCTGCAGCGTTTTTATCGCCACGGCCAAGCCACTTGTAACCAGCTAGTGCTGCACCTTCTGTGACACGAGAGAATGACATTGCTAAATCGCGTTTCATGCGGACTCCAAAATTTTCAAAGGGGGAATAGAAATTTCGCGGCGAATTTTACCATATCCAAAAGGAAACGTTTGCCTTTTTGTTTTTTGGAGATTGCTCTCGATCAATTCGCAGTGGAAAACAGTTATTATTCATCAAAATAATCGGTTTGCCGTTGTGGCGGTAATCGTTCACGTCAATATTCGGTAAAAAGTGCTGTTTTTTTCATCGAATGGCGCAAAATATCGAATATATTGAGTGTTTATCCTTGCTCTGCTGAGTAGAATGGGGAAATAAGTGGAGTGAACCTTCACCATCAAACGGATAACTTAAAGGTAGGCCAGAATGTCTTTTGAAGTACTAGAGCAGCTAGAAGCAAAAATTCAAACAGCAGTAGATACAATTGCACTTCTTCAAATGGAAGTGGAAGAGCTTAAAGAAGAGAAACAAGCACTAGCAACAGAAGCTGGTGAGCTTAAAGCAAGCCGTCACGAGCTAGAGCAAAAAACTCAGCAAATGCAGGAAGAGCATTCAGCATGGCAAGATCGCATCCGTAACCTTCTTGGTAAAATGGATGAAGTAGAGTAATCGACTCTTCAGATTTAAAAAAACGCCCGCTACTCAGTAGCGGGCGTTTTTGTTGTGCGCCGAGCA